>JABDBM010000002.1 GCA_013288685.1 Bacteroidota bacterium
AATGCCCTTGATGGTCAGCTCACCTTCAACATGGTTGTCCAAAACTTCGGTTATCAGCAAAGTTGCATCAGGATATTTTTCCGATGAGAAAAAATCGTCAGAAGCCAGGTGGCCGAAGAACTGGGCGTTGGTTGCAGGATCGGTTACATCCAGTATTTTTATGGATGTTGTGTCGATGGTGATCTTACCCCCTGCAAGCTTACCATCGTTAAAAACGAGTTCACCTGCCTTAATGTCAATGGTGCCATTGTGTGCACCGGTTACTTTTCTGCCTACCCAATCAATATTACTTTGGGCGCTTACGATTTCAAATTTTTGAGTTTTCATGTTTTTATTTTTTTTTACTATATAACAAAGTACGGTTGCGTTTTTAAGGTAACTGTGTGACCTATATCACATTTAAAATCAAACTTGATTTATGTGATCTGCGTCACATACAGTCATGGTGCGAACACTAATTTCCTGCCGGTGTCTTGTGGTGCAGGGTAACTTTATAGTATTCATATTAATGTAAAATTCACCGTGCTTCACAAGCGCATTTAAAACAGTCGCGTATCCTGCATTCCACTATCGTGCCATTCAATAACTACCTTATAATCAATAATTTGAAGAATTTATTCAGTTCGTAGAACCTTTAAATATCATGAAACAGGAAGATTGGACTTGAGATGTCGTGGTACCAAATAATGTTAGGGATTAAGAAAAAAAGCAAGATTTTTTTTTCTCGAAAAAATTTTAGAAATTTATTTAAAGTTTCAAAATCACCTATTGATCAAGGTGATTTATTGCTGCTGAAATTTTCATTAGCTATCATTTCAACGGGTATCAACAGCCTGTTTTTCGGAAGGGATGTTTGACTTATCCTGGATGTAAACAATGTAGAAGGGACTCTTTAGTAGCTAACTACACCCCGGTGCCTATGAAAAGATGCGCCTTTTATAATATTTATTTTAATCGCATTATCCGTTACAGCACACATAATTGTTAATTATGATTAAAAGATCTTTCTTAGCCCTGACGATTTTTTTTATTTGTTTTTTTTGTTTTAAAGCAGCGGCTCAAACCGTAGCGTTTCATAGGCCATCCGAATACAAATTAACCTGGCAGCGCTTGCTTTTGCAGTTAAGCTCAACATACTTCACGGTTGTAACAGAAAACCAGACCGACCTCGACAGCAGCCTCCTTTATACCAGCCATTCTTTAGGTTTGAGCCGTCTTCCGGTGATTGCCGAAGGCATCAATGACCCTGATCTAACCGATCAGTCAAAATGGATAGATAAAAAAGACCCCAAAAGCGGTATGCAATTGTTATTGGGTTCAACGGGAAAAACCCATCTTGAATTATTGGTGCTGCTGGGCGCTTATTATGCATTTCAACCCGACAGTTACCACCATTTTAAAGACAGCGTTTTATATTTTCTAAACAAAGCCATCAGCGAAAGTAAAATCCAGCGCGACAGGCAATTGGGACACCAGGCCAGCTTATTGATTGGTAAGATGTATGTGCAGGCTTATGATTTCCAGGATGGCGATCCGGTCTTTGACCGGCTGATAACCGAATGCCACGGCGACGGCGATATTTCGACTGAAGCGAAAGCGCTGTACTACCGGGGATTGTATACTGCCTTTACCCCTGTTACTACAGCTAAACGGATAAGCTATCTGCAACAGGCCCGGCAATTGTACCATCAGCAAAATAATACCGAAGGGGAAATAAATGTATTAACTGATATTTGCTACTTATTTGTGGCGTCCCGACAGTTAGCCAACGCCTACAATGCCTCGCTTGAGGCAGTTGGCCTTGCAGAATCCATGCGTTTTCCATATACGCATTATAACACGGACGCTATAGCGATGGTTACTATGTTTGAAGGAAAATTCGGCGAACCGCTGAAGTACTCACTGGAAACGATAAACACAGCCGAGGCAAGCCGCGATAGCGTTGGGTGGGGATATTTTTACAGTCGCCTTGGCACAATGTATTTAACCGAAGACAACAAATATGAGGAAGTCCGAAAATACCAGGAGAAAGCAGTGTATAATTTGATGCGGGCCGGCGGTGGCAATGGTTTGTATCTGTCTGTATTCAACCTCGTTAATGTGCTTCTTAAGCTTAATCAACTCGATAAAGCCCGGGATATTATTTTTAAGGTTTCAAAAAATGCGCCACCTAAATCGCTTTTGGATAAATTGTTCTCTAACCTGGCATTAGCTATTTATTCCATTGATTCGAAACGATATGATGCGGCGCAAAGGCACTTTGAAATGGCGGACAGTATTGAGACGTTACGGGAAAAAGCCGGGGGGATCGATCGGCGTTCACTGGTAGATTTAGGATTAGGAAATTTATATTTTCTAAAACGCGATTATGTTAAAGCCAAAATATTTTTCGGGCGCTTCTTCGCCGATCCCTTGCACATAGACGGGACATTGCATAGCGAACTTTCTACTTTAAACAGGTTGATTTATATCGATTCCGTTCGCAATGATCAAACCTCTGAAATAAGCCACTTCCGGTTACGGCAGCAACTTGCTGATTCCAATTATAAGGTTTCGACGCTCAGACAAGCAGAAGAGCTGCAGGTTAAATATGCCACCGAAGAAAAAGAGAATCAGCTCACCTCGTTAAATCAAAAAGAGAAGCTTGAGCATGAGAATTTGCAGCAAGCTAACCTGGTAAGAGACGTAACTATATTGGGCATTGTGCTGGTATTGATAATCGCCTTATTATTATATAAGCAAAACACATTAAAGCAAAAAAGCAACGAATCAATAACCCATAAAAACGAATTGCTGCAACATTTGCTCACAGAAAAAGAGTGGCTGCTGAAAGAAGTGCACCACCGCGTAAAAAACAACCTGCATACGGTTATTTGCTTGCTGGAATCGCAGGCCCGCTACCTCGAAAGCGATGCTTTAAAAGCTATTGAAAACAGCCAACACCGTATTTATGCTATGTCTCTGATCCATCAAAAACTGTATCAGTCCGACGATATAAAAACTATTGACATGGCTGCTTATATAGCTGAATTGGCACAATCGCTGCAGGATGGATTTGGCACTTCGAACCAAATTCAGTTCGAACTAAACATCAGTCCTGTTAATCTTGACATTTCACACGCTATTCCATTGGGGCTAATAATTAATGAGGCCGTAACTAACTCAATTAAGTACGCTTTCCCAAATAACGCGAAAGGCGAAATTTCGATTTCGATGACAGAAGATGATGGGCTGATAAAATTGGAACTTGCAGATAATGGAATCGGAATGCCGGAAATTGACCCTGAAGCGGAGCCGGAGTCGATGGGGCTGCGGTTAATGCAAGGGCTAAGTGAAGATATTGACGCTGATATTACCTTTGAGATTAACAACGGCACCCGGATAATGATCGTTTTTAAGTGGGATCTGCTAAACGCTCCTGAAAATCTTTTGACATCATCTAAAACAACAGAGGCATGGTTATGAAAAGAGTCATCTTTACCTTGTATCTGCTGGTTGCCTTCATGGTTGTATTATTTATTTTCCTAGGACCGGCTGCGCAGGCACAGGGCCGCCGTTATCAGGATTCGTTACACGTGGCCTTAAATAAAGCAGTAACTGATACCGATCGTCTTAATACGATGGTACAACTTGCTATAGCCTACTCGGACAGGCCGGATGTTAAAATTAACCTTGATAGTGCCACTTTTTATTTGAGTCAGGCACAAAAACTTTATAAAAAAAAATATGGGGTATCGACTCAGCACTATATAAGTATCCAATCTGCAAAAATTAATTGTAAACGATATCCTGATCGCGACTTAACCTCCCAGTTTTTAACGATAATAAACGATTGCAGAGCAACCGGCGATAAACTTATGGAACAGGACGCCTGGATTGAACTGTCTTATACTCCTTATACCAATCAAAAGCCGGAAACTTTCAAGTTAAGCTGTTATCAACATGCGCTGACATTATGCCATGAGCTGAACAACCCGCTGCAATTAAATTATAGGCGTCTGATAGCTGATATTTATCTTCATGAGCTCAAGTATGACCTGGCTGAAAACGAGTTGCTTCAAATATTAAAAGACCCAAAAGCGAATTCTACAGATATAATGCAAAGCAGTGATCTTATAACTGCCGTGTATATTGCAAAAGGCGATTATGATAAGGCGCTTTCTTACGCACTGAAAACAGAAAAAACGATGGAAATGAGCGGTGACTCTGCGTATGCCGCGGTTTATTACGGGCGCCTTGAACTTATCTACAATAGTTTAGGGAAAATACCTCAAAGTCTTCATTGGGCCAAAAAAGCCATGAACAATATAATTATAACCAAAAATCTGCCAGCCCTATTCCCTTTTAGTAACTGCGTGGTTAAATGTTTAATACAAGAAAAGAAACCACAGGAAGCTTTAAACTACATCCTGGATATAAGAGCCAGGTACAAACCGTCGAGCTTAGAAGATGAGCGGTTTGTGCGAAAAGAATTTGGCGACTGTTATTATGCACTTAAAAAATACGGTTTGGCTGAAAAAAGTTATCTCGCAATGGTAAAGCTGGCCAACGAAAAAAGTAATATCCCCATTGAACAGAGGGCCTCTGATTATCATACAATGGGGGATTTTTATATTAACACTAAAAACTATAAAGAAGCAAAGAAATATTTGTTGGAAGCGTTAAAGGATTTCAAGGTATACGGATGGATCAGTTTTACAAAAGATGTCCATTTTTCACTTTTTAAGGCGGATTCTGCTTTAGGAAATTACCAATCGGCAATAGCACATTTACAGGAAAGCAACAAATTGAAAGATTCTATATTCAATATTGCCAAAAACAAACAGGTAGAAGAACTGAATATATCGTACCAAACAGCAGAAAGGGAAAAGGACCTTAAGCTGGTGCAGAACAAAGAAAAACTGGAATATGTACAATTACAGCATACCGAAACTACCCGTAACTGGATCATCGCGGGATCGGCGCTATTATTGGTAATTGCCGGGTTACTTTACAGGCAAAGCAGGTCAAGAAGGCTGACTAATAAGCTAATTACCCATAAAAATGAGGTTATCACACATAAAAACAACCTTCTCCAAAACCTTGTTACCGAAAAAGAGTGGCTGCTGAAAGAAGTGCACCATAGGGTGAAGAATAACCTGCATTCAGTCATCTGTTTGCTAGAATCACAGGCAGCTTACCTTGAAAATGATGCTTTAAAGGCCATTGAGGAAAGCCAGCACCGCATTTATGCCATGTCATTAATCCACCAAAAATTATACCAGTCGGATGATATCAAATCCATTGATATGGCTGTATATATTCCCGAACTGGTAAAGTCGCTGGAGGATGGCTTTGATAGTTCAAAGCAAATCGAATTCAAACTAAAGATCGGGCCTATAAGCCTTAGCCTGTCACATGCCATCCCATTAGGGCTGATCATCAATGAAGCCGTAACCAATTCCATAAAATATGCTTTTCCAAATAACAGAAAAGGTGAGATTTCCATTTTGATGGTTAATGATGGAGACCGCATAAAATTGGAACTGGCCGACAATGGTATTGGAATGCCGGAAATTGATCATGAAGCAGAACCGGAGTCGCTGGGGCTGCGGCTAATGCAGGGGTTGAGTGAAGATATTGATGCTGATATTAGTTTTGAAATTAGAAACGGAACTAAGATCACCATCCTATTTGAACACGATGCGTTAAATGATCCGGAAAGCCTTTTGAAATTAACTGAAATAAAGGAAGAGTACGTATGAATACAAAAATACTGATTGTTGAGGATCAATTTATTGAAGCGGATAATTTGCGGTCGATCCTTAGAAAAACGGGCTACATTGTTTGCAAGATTGCCCGTTCGGTTAATGAAGGGTTGCAAATTATTGAAAGCGAAAAACCAGACATGGTGTTGCTTGATATCCGTTTAAAAGGTGAATTAACAGGTATTGACCTTGCCAAAATATTACGGGATAGAAATATCGCTTTTGTGTATTTATCAGCGAACTCAAACAAGCAAATTCTTGACGCTGCAAAGGCTACCAAACCATATGGCTTCCTGGTAAAACCCTTTCGCGAAAAAGATGTATTGGTGATGCTGGATGTTGCCTGGTATTTACATCGCCAAAACCAGGGCTTAGCTACTAATGCAAAGTCTTCATCAGGCAGCTTGCCCGCAAATGGATTCAAAGAAATTGTCGGCGCCAGCGAAAGTATGCGCGAAGTATTGGATAATGTTAAAATAGTAGGTACATCAGACATATCGGTGCTGATATTAGGGGAAAGCGGCACGGGAAAAGAATTGATAGCGCAAAGTATTCATCGCATATCGTCCAGGAAATCAAAGCCATTTGTAGCGGTTAATTGTGCTGCCCTGCCCGCAAACTTAATAGAGTCAGAGCTGTTCGGGCACGAAAAGGGTGCGTTTACCGGCGCGACAGATAAAAGAACAGGAAAGTTTGAACAGGGAAACGAAGGCACCGTCTTTTTAGATGAGATTGGCGAACTGCCGCTTGAATTGCAGGTGAAGCTCTTAAGAGTATTACAGGAAAAGGAAATAGAACCGATCGGGGGCCGGGCGAAAAAGGTGGATGTCCGTATCATAGCGGCAACCAACAGGAACCTGGAAGGAGAAATAGCTGCGGGCAAATTCAGGCTCGACCTTTACTATCGCATCAATATTTTCCCTATAACACTGCCGCCATTGCGGGAGCGGAAAGAGGACATTGTATCCCTCGCCAATCATTTTGTTAATATTTATGCCCGGAAGGAAAACAAAATAATTACGGGGGTGGCAGATCATGTGATACATTCGATGCTAAATTATGACTGGCCCGGCAATATAAGAGAGTTGGAGAATTTAATGGCGCGAAGTGTTCTGCTTACTACCGGGCCGATTGTTAATTCACTGAAATTACCTGGGCAAAGCACTCCAACCTCGGCGGGGCCGAAGGGGCGTATTAAAAGCATGACCGAAAACGAACGTGATCATATCCTGTCGGCACTTGAGCGCTGCAGTTGGAGAATATATGGGCAAGGTGGTGCGGCGGAGTTACTCGAACTCAACCCCTCTACATTAAACTCGCGAATGAAAAAATTGGGTATCGAAAAAAAATATTCAAAAAACGGCGAAAATTAATTTTCCCTGAACCTCGAAATCCATTGCCCTCCGTCATTAACGGGCAATTAATTTGTCATTCCATAACCATATGTTTTAAAGGCATAATCTGTTGTTCAGCAACACCCTAAATTTGCGACAATAAATATAATTGCCATGGAAAATATTAAGAATAAAGTTATCGTGATTACTGGTGCCAGCAGTGGTATAGGTGCAGGTGCTGCCCGAAAATTGGCCGCGCTTGGTGCAAATGTAGTATTGGCAGCGCGCAGGGAAGAGCAACTAAAAACGCTTGTGCAAGAACTGGGCGACAATTCCATTTATGTATTAACCGATGTAAGTAAACGCGCAGACCTGGACAATTTGGTACAAACAGCAATTGCAAAGTTTGGGCAAGTTGATGTATTATGGAACAACGCCGGTATTATGCCTCTTTCTTTTTTTGACGAAGGGCATGTTGAAGAATGGGACCGCATGATTGACATCAATATTAAGGGCGTGCTTTATGGTATAAATGCCGTGTTGCCGCATATGCTGCAGCGCGGAGAGGGACATATCTTGGCTACCTCCTCTGTTGGAGGCTTGAAAACATCGCCTGGTATCGGGGTTTACTCAGGAACTAAATTTGCGGTGAGGGCCATTATGGAAACGCTACGCGAAGAAGTTGCCCAAACCATAAAAGTTACTACCATTTTTCCCGGTGCAACGCAATCGGAACTGGGGAATGATATTACGAGTCCCAAAATTAAAGCACTGTACGGAAATTTAAAAGGCATGCCTAAAATGGATGAAGAAGCTATTGCCAATGCTGTTGTATACGCAATAAGCCAGCCAGGCAATATCAATGTAAACGACATCGTGCTAAGGCCATTGGGACAAACCCGGTAATGGATTTTCTACCGGCTGGCTCACAACTCAGGCATTGTTACGCACGCGAGGCTTTTCCCGGAACGCAACGGCAGGCCCCGTTTAGGTTTTTGATAATTATATCATAACCGGCAGGGCAGCCACCCTGCTATCTAGGTTGTGATGATGGCTCCGGTAGTAAAATTACTCTTGGCAACGGTGTAGACCATTCGCGCGATATCTTCCACTTCGCCCACACCGTTCAATAAATTTAATCCAGCGCTCCGATCTATCATATCACCTTGCATTAGCTTGCGAACCGTTCCTGGCGCTATTGTATTAAACCTAATGTTATGTTTCCCGAACTCAGCCGCCAACTGTAGGGTAAGCGAATGTATTGCTCCTGTCGATGCAAGCAGCACTGTAGTTGTAGCACCTCTTGGTACCTGGCATACCAACTGCGTACCGATATTGATCACTACACCATGGCCTTGTTTGAGCATTTGTGGAATAATTCCTTGTGTGGTGAAGAAAGTCCCCTTGAAGTTTGTATCCAAAAACCGGTCGAGATAGGCTTCATCTATATTTAAGAATGACCTGGTTTCAAAAATGGCGGCATTGTTCACCAATACATCTACCGACCCGAATTTCCCAACCGCCGTCGCCAATAGTTTGATGCCGGTAACCCTATCGCTAACGTTACCCGCTACCATAGCCAGGTTTTCGCCTCCCCCAAGTTCAAAAAAGACCTCGCTTAGTTTGTCCGCGGCTAACGAATTGATAACTACATTGTCCCCGTTTTCTAAAAAATGGCGGGCTATTTCTTTACCAATACCTGATGAAACGCCTGTAACAATTATCGTTTGCTTTTTCACTTTGTTTTTGCCTGCAGCAGTAAAGCCTTTTTCGCTTAATTTACTGTACAAAGTTCGGCAGGATTATTCAGACGGATGTGTGACCTACATCACTTTCGAAAGATAACTCAGAAACGCTATAATCTGCTTAACGTTTCTCTTGAAACACCCAAATAAGCCGCGATCAGGTTTTTACCAACAGTGTCATGTAATTCGGGATATAATTTCAAAAGCTCCTCGTAACGATACTTTACATTATTATTCATAAAGGACAGCAGCCTTTTTTGCGCCGCGACGTATCCCTTATTGGTCCTCCACCTAAAAAAGTGTTCTACCTGGTGAAGTTCACTGCATATCTTTTCTCTGTCGTCATTAGAAAGACAAAGCACTTCGGCATCGGTAATGCAATCTACATTGATGGTAGCTTTGGTATGGTTATATAAAGCATTGTAATCCGATGCCCACCAGGTAGGCATGGCAAACTGGAGGATGAACATTTTCATATCATCATTGATAAAAAATGATTTTAAACATCCGGCGACCACGAAGTATTCAGAATCAACAATATCGCCCCCGCTAATAATAAACTGTCCTTTTTGAAAACGGCGGCTTTTAAAATGCGAAAAGAAATGATCAAACTCATCGTCGGTCAGTGAGGCGGTCTTAGCGATATGGGTTTTTAAGGATTCTTTTGCTTCCATTAGTCATTAAATCTATAATTTGATTACAGGTTATTTGCCAGCTTTGACCATAGATGAATTGATAGTCCCCTTGTTAATGTACTGAAAGGGGTCATTAAAATCCCCTTCACATCATTATTTAGCAATTTTATGGCGTAAATTATGTAATTGTCGCGCATCCTGTTTTTCCCCTCAAAGCGGTAAGCTTCAGCAACTTCAAAGTCGTCAGGACAGATCGACTGACTTTCTTGTACGCAATGGATGTATTCATTTTTTAAAATAAAATCATGATCATACCCTCTTTCCTGGAGGTCGATGATCGCATCGGTTTTGTTTTGATAGCTATTTTTCATTTCTATAGTTGTTTATAACAAATACATTATCCATATATTCAAATCATTGATTTAAATAGCCTGGTTTCTGCTCAACTTTGGGAATAAAATTAAAATCACTAAAACCATGGTTCAGAATAAAGGCAAAGTAAAATAAAACTTAGAGCCCTTGTTAAATTCACTCTTTAGCCAGATATCGCCATTATGCTGTTTAATAATTTCTTTGGTAAGATATAGTCCGATACCATAACCTTTCACGGCCATCTCTATTTCACCACTCACCCTGTAAAACCTGTCGAATATCTTCTCCTGTTCAGCAGGCTTTATGCCTATTCCGTGGTCTTCAACCGCAACCTGTAAATAGTTTTCAACTTTTTTATAATGCACGGTAATTACGTCAATACGCGACGAATATTTAATGGCATTGCTAACCAAATTTTGGAGCACCTGGGCAATTCTCTCCCTGTCGGCATAAACCTGGATACTGGGACCTGGTTTAAGAAAAATGATGTGGCCGGGATTCAAAAGATATAAGTCAGCAATAACCTCATTCAATAATTCTTTAATATCAAACGATACAGGGAAATGACCTATCTTCCCCGATCTCATCGCGGACGACTCCAAGTAGCACTGGATCATCCTGTTCATTTTATCAACCTGCCGATCGGCTTTTTTTAGCATTTCCAGGATCAAATTATTGCCAAAATTATCCGCCACACGGCCGAACAACTGCATATAAAGTTTAATAACTGATAGCGGTGACCTTAAATCATGGCTGACCATGGCCAGGAGATCTTGCTTCAAAAGCTCACTGTTTTTTCGCTCTGAAATATCCTCAACGATACCGTGAATCTGCTGTGCCGTATTTTTGCTGCTATCAAAAACAGCGATGCCGGTTATTCTTAGCCATTTTGCCAGTGAACCTTTAATTGCGCTAATCGGCACTTCCATATCAAATGACAGACCTGTTTTCAACGCCAACGAAAATGCCTCCACAACTTTTCCGGCGTGTCCAGCGGAAATGACATCACAAATTCGGCTGACACTTACGCTTTTCTCATTACAGAAAGGGATAATTTCTTTACACCTTTCACAAACTATTAGTGCACTTGTTGTTATATCAAGGCCCCAGGTACCTGCATTTAATGATTTTATTGCCAATTGCATTCTTTCAACATCGGGCCATGGTTTTTTATTATAGCCCTCATTTGATTCAATGATTGCGATTATTAAGTCATTACCATTGCAAGCCATTTTTGAAGGCGGGTTGAACAGTATATTGTTTTTGTTTTGCATCAAGATCGTATATTTTGTCCCCGGATCATTAGTTCAGCGCCATTAAACTTCGCTGACTATCAGCGCACCCTTTCTGCCCGGGCACAGCCATTACCAGGGATCCCACCGATCAACTATGTCACTGTTAGGGCTTCGAACAATATATATCAGCAATAGCATAACAATCACTGATAACACTCTTATAATTATTTACAGGAAAGCGTTCATGGCATTTTTATTATTTGTGTTTTGTGTACCCGATTTTTACAATATCACCGCCGGCTGCTGTATCAATTGACTGCAAATGTTTACCGAACAAATAAGCCAGGCTCAAAACAGATGCGACAATCAAGTTTCTTATCACCAGCCGCATATTAAAAGTATTCCTTAACGTCATCGTTTTATATTTAAATAAACTTGTCAATGGTTTATCAGCATGAAGAGGGTATCGTTAATGAAATGGCGTTTTTTGAGGCAGGCGCCTGCCTCAAAATAGCGGCACAACTGTGCTACAAGTTAAAGGCATAAGCTATCCGTAGCCCTAAAAAATTATTTGTTTTACCCCCATCATAGAATTTAGTATTGCCTTCAAACCTGAAACCGGCGTCGATGTAATTGTTGCCGCCAATATTCAGCAAAACACCCACTTGGGGTGCATATACAAAAACCGCAGATTTATCTGCGCTGATGCTGTTCTTATTTGTCAGAAATGATGCGCCCGCTTCCCCTTGCACATAAAAACATTTTACCGGGAAATATTTGAGGCCGGCTTTTAAAGGGATGAGGTGAAGGTCCTTGGAAGCACTGTTATTTTTTGCAAAGAAATTATTATAACCACTGTTTATTGTGGCAAAAAATTGGTCCTTAACTATTGGGAAGTCGGCCTGGACTGATCCGCCCAGGTTCCAGTCATATGCATCTTTTAGAGAGCTGACAGGTATTCCTGCTTCCGCCCCAATACTTAACCTGATCCCGGATCCATAAGTTTCTGTTTTGGTGGTTGTGGTTTGGGCATTTGAATGCAGGCACGCTAACAAAAATGAAGATAGTGCAACAGCACAGAATTTAATTGGATTTTTCATGATGTAATTATTTATGTTAAAAAGTAGTTAAATGCTATTTTAAATAGGATATCAATATACTCGCAGCTATCCTGTATGCCGTCTTTGCCGTAACTTCAATCAATTTTAGTCCCCTGGTGTAAAGCCGATTTGTAACCAGTATTTTGTTCTGATTCTGATCGAGAATGGTCTCGTCGACTTCATTGGATAAATGAAAAACACTTATTATACAAAGTGCCATCACCAGATGCGTAGTTATGTAGATGGTTTCCATCGTTTTTGATTTAGCTTATCGTTGATATAAAAGGTTACATCATACCCTTTATTGATTTTTTCCCGTCATCAGTATACCAAGGATGTGCCAAAGTATTAAGTGGTTTATTATCAGTTAATTAAATTGCATATGCGCAGTTAATGATCGCTTCATTTCAGTACTTAGCGGATTTTGAAACGAAATATAGAGGTATGGCGAATGAATTTCGGGAACTGTAGATGTTAAACCATATGTGGCGATCTTGCCTATTAATATTGCACCTTTAGTTTGATGAAGTCCTATTACTCGCCCGGCGCTTACAGATTGAATAGGTTTGACCGCGCTTTCATGAATCTATAGGTCGACAGGTTCACGGTCGAACAAAAGCCGTCTGTTTTTAGGTTTCATAATTGACATCCCCAGCGGAGGTGTTAGATTAAAATTGTGCGGCTTCGGGATGACTATATCAAATGTTAACTTAAAATCACTTTAAATTTAACCGATCCAAAAACTCTAAAAGTGGTATAAGGCGTTCGACCGGGCTACCTCCGGCTCCACAAAATCGCTTACCGTAAGTTGAACGTATGTTTGGCTTACGGTTTTTTTGTTATCGATAAGTTAGTATGCGAAACGAAAGGATTTATTTATTGATCTAATTTTAACTAATTTGAATCAAATTTTCAGGAACCGTCACGAAGTTAATAAACAATAATATATGGGATTTTTCGATAAATTATTTGGTTACAGACCATCATCTACTAATACACCTGCAAAAACGTATCTTACTGAAACGGAAATCAAAAAGCGAAATGAAGATTTTAACATTAAATTTGAGCAAACGAAAGAGTTATTCATTCATAGTTTAGAGTATTATAATTCAATTCACTGTCAGTGTTCTTTTCCAAGATTTCAACAATTAATTGGCATAGATTGTACCAATTCAGGCAATTCTTTTAAATGTTATGATACCGATTTATTGATCGACTTGTCTGCCGGGTATTTTAATATTGAGAAAAGTGAATTAAATGACGAAAACACGAACGAAAAATGGGTTTGTAAAAAATGCTCTTCCATTTATGAATATGGATGGTCGGACTTCAGTATTTATGTTGAAAGACAAAAATTAAGGCTGATTAAGTTAAACGTTTCATACAATGGTAAGCCTGTTGATAAGCCCGTACCAATATATATAGGTCTTATGGGGCACTCGTACCCATCAAAGCAAGATGTTAAAAACGTTTCATTTGATGAATTTTCAAAATATATGAACGAAAATTAAGTGCCCATTACCTAAACTTAATCTTTATTTTGACTGAATTTTCCCATCGTCTCAATTGTATCAAGCAAATCATTAATTAAGAACAAATAATCTTCGTTTTCAATTGATAAGACAAGATTTGGTTCTAACTCAATCCCCTTGCCTCCACTTAATTCAATGTCAAAAAAACTGAAAGCCTGCAAATTAATCAATTGCGGGCTTTTATGTTTTTAACTAAAGCTGCGCAAAATTCCTTCAACGCGGTTCCGTTGAATTGTTAAACCCTGCATATCTGTTTTCCTAACAATAAAAATTTCGAACACCAAAAATATCTATGTCAGTGTTTTGAAGCATTCTAAGGATGTAAAAGCTATGGTGGATTTCATTGCCCCCTTTACAGCCTCGCTGAACAGTTTACATGAGTTACTGCCACAATAATTGATTCGATCGCATTCAATTTCTCAAAACTTAAAGTAGTGCCGTCCTAATTGCCCATAATCAAAAAAGCATAGGGCAATAAACTGCCCTATGCTCCAACTTATTAAATATAACCAACTACGCAATCCATTATAAGTATCTCACCTCTTATAATGTTGTAAAAAACATTAAAAACAAATTACCTCTTTTTGCCCCATATAGCCGTACCCTGGTTATTTAAACCTGTAAAAATCAGGGTCGAAGGAATTTTGTTTTCCCAATCGCGCTCGCGTTCTACCTTCACCTTATCTGTTGTGCCGTCGCTCCAATTTAATTGCAGCCATGGCGATGAGTAGGTCCAGGTGTTGCTGCTATTACTATTTATAGTTCCGCCGGCGTCCAGTGTCAATAAACCGGCTACCTGAAAATTGGGGGATGTTTGCTCGGCTGAATATCCCGGTACAACCTGGTAGTCTAATTTTATACGCTCCCAGCTTCCTGCTATATCCGCTGTAGCTATAGCGGTTTGAGGTACATTGGCATCTCGCTCGGGCGATACTACAGGCCAGCCATCTGCCGTCCATGATATTTTGCGGATGTGTAAATCCATAAAATAGGAGTTTACGCCGGGCCGTGCATTATGAGCCATAAAATACTGGCCGTTACCATCGTCAAACACTCCGCAATGCGCAGTACCCTGCCAGCCGCCATGGCCTGTAAACTGGTATGGCGCCACAATCATTGGGCCGTGGTCGACATTTGTATTTACATCAACGCCGTTATAATCGTAAAATGGACCTTCGGGACTATCGCCGCGCGCAACCCTCACGTTATATTTGGTTTGCAGCCAATCGTACGAAATAAAAAGAAAATATTTTTTCAGATCCGGATTATAAATAATTTCGGAACCTTCAATGTTCCCGTTATAAACGCCGGCGGTAAAGCCTCTGTTGGCTATTCGTTTACCTTTATCGCCGGCAGAAGCAGCGAGGCCGGTGGAGGCATCCAGCTTTAATATATAAATGCCATCCCAGGCCGAACCATAATACATCCATTGTTCACCTCCGGCGGTTGTAATTATTGTGGGATCGATAGCGTTTGTTTGTACCGTATTGTCATTTGCAGAGGTAACTACTAAACCCTTTTCCGTCCATGGGCCGTCAGGTGTTGACGATGTTGCCATTCCGATTACGCTTAAACGAGCAGTAGGCGACGAAAGCGAATAATACAGCCTGTATTCGTTATTGTATTTTAATACATAAGGCGCCCATAGCGAATTATTGGCTGTTCCGCCTTTTGATGAAATATAGGCCGAACCCAATGCCGGTAGCGCCGAAAAAGCCCACCCCACAAACTGCCATTGTACCAGGTCCTTTGATTTGCGTATTTGTATTCCCGATCTCACATCAATTCCAAAACCAACATCGGTACTATAGCAGTAATAATAGTCGCCGAATTTTTTTATCGATGGATCATGCACGTTATAAACAGTCCACTTTGGATAATAAATAGCAGGTGCTAAATCCGCATAAGTATCGCTAATGGAATTGATATCAAAAGCCGGTGGTGTTACCGTAGTGGTATCGGTAGTATTACTACTTTTTGCCGGATTGTTTTTTTTACACGATGGCATTAATATTACCAGCAAAAAAGCCCCGAAGATGTATTTTAATATTTTCATTATTCCAAATTATCCAATCATCACAAATCTTAGTTTATTAATCAAAAATATTAGCTGCGCCATTTGCATGGCGCAGCTAATACCTTAATAGGTTGGATTTTGCTTAAACCCGGGGTTGTTGTCAATTTCTGATTGAGGTATAGGATAATATTCCCGTCCGGGTTGATAGGTGTTAAACTCGGGGTCGCGTTGCTTCAGTAAGGCAAGCTTATTAGGGTCCTTCAACCATCCCCAGCGGCGGATATCATCAAAACGATGTCCCTCGAGGCAAAACTCCAATAACCGTTCATGTGCCAGCTGATCGCGCATTTGCGCCTGGCTCATCCCGGGCATTGCAACAGCCAGGTCAGGCAAATTAGCCCTGGTTCTTACTTGTTGTATGTAAGGATATGCCTGTGGGGTCTGTCCCGTTTCATTTAAACATTCAGCATACATCAGCAATATATCGGCATACCGCATCAGTCTTTCGTTTATGCCCGAACGCCAGTCGAATTCATCGGCGTGAGTATCCCCATTTTCGTACTTGCGGCAAAAAATATCGTTTAAGTCGGCAGGGTTGTTTTTATAAACATCCGAAAATAAATGCCCGTATAATGTTTCGCCAGGCTTGTTGTAGTAAATAGTAGCATCAACGCGTGGGTCAACATTGCCATCAACGGTCTTCTCAATCATATACTCGTTCAGGGCCGAAAACGTGGGCTGCACATCTGTCCATCCAAAACTGCGTGGCGCAAAAGTGATGGCCCTGGCCGACGTGCGGCCCCATGTTGATGTTGGCGCACCGCCCCATCCCAAATCAGTGCCTCCGGCATCGCGCGAAAACTGAACTTCAAAAATAGACTCTGCATTATTTTCGTTCGATTCGGTAAAGTTATCCTTGTAATTTGCCATCAAACTATAAACACCTAAATCCATAACCGCTTTAAACTGTGCTGCTGCACCTGCAAAATCCTTATTAAATAACAGGGTCTTGCCCAGGTAGCCCATTGCAGCTCCTTTAGTTGCGCGGCCAATTTGGCCCTGATCTGGTCCGTTGGTATTACTATAAGAAACGGGCAGCAAAGGGATAGCTGCTGTAAAATCGCTTTCAACTTGCTTCCACCCATCGGCCTCTGATGATTGCGGTACAAAATAATCGGCCGACGATTTTACATAGTGTGTAGGCAAAGCTACCTTGCCAAAAAAGTTAACCAGGTGAAAAAAATACAGCCCGCGTAAAAAATGCGCCTGCCCCAGTATCCGGCTTTTCAAATTTGCATCCATGCTTATACCCGGCACATTATCCAACACCTGGTTACAGCGGGCAATACCTTCATAATACGCACCGTAAGCCCAACCGTAACCGGATGGGTCGGCGGTACCCAGGGCAAACCTGCCTATGTTGTAAAGTGCAGTCCATGGGCTGTTGCTGCGTACATCATCGCCGCGCACATCAAGCAATGCCGGTGTAAAACGCATGTAGCTGCCATCAATAATTAAACTGCCGTAAGCAGCGTTAAGGCCTGCAATAGCATCAGCCTGTGTTTTCCAAAAAGATGCTGCTGTTTGTTGATTGGGGTTCACCTCGTCTAACTTTTTAGTACAGGCTGTAAAAAACAGCACCGCTAAAACCGTCCAGACAATATTTTTTCTGATAGTTTTCATAATTTTTACTTTATTAAATTTTATAAACCTACTTGTACTCCTAAAATTATGGTCCTTGGATTTGGGAACGAGCCATAGTCATATCCCCTGCTAAACAGGCCATCGCTGATGAAATCAGGGTCGTAACCGCGATATTTTGAGATAATGAGCAAATTCTGCCCGCTTAAGTACACACGGAAGCTGTTGAAAACGTGGCTACGCTTTAAAATGCCTTCGGGGATAGTGTATCCTAACTGCGCATTTTGCAACTTCACATACGATCCGCTTTCAACAAAACGGTCAGAGAAGCGCGAATTTTGGTTAGGGTCGCCAATTATTGGTCTCGGAACATTAGTATTGGTGTTGGTTGGTGTCCAGAAATTTAATTCATCAACCGATGAGTTTCCATATTGGCCCACCATCAGATCGTGGTAAACACCATTAAAAACCTTGTTGCCCGAACTTCCCTGAAAAAATACGGAAGCATCAAAATTTCCGTAAGATGCATTGATATTTAAGCCATAATATAATTTGGGTATAACAGAACCAAGGTAAACCCGGTCGGCATCGGTAATAACATGATCGCCGTTTACATCTTTAAATTTAACATCGCCGGGTGCAGCCAACGTTTGGGCTGCATGGTTTTGTACATCGGCGGCATTCTGGAATATACCTTCGGTAACAAAGCCATAAAGTTCACCAACTTCACGGCCAACTTCGGTTTTGCTGCCGGCGCCGTATATCGGGTTATTGGTACCGCCTAATTTCAGCACCTTATTTTTAAGTGTATTAGCGTTTCCTGTAATATCAAGTTTCAACTTCCCAACAGTGGTTTTATAGTTAAGCGTAAATTCAACACCCTTGTTTTCGGTTGATGCAGCATTGGTAATTACCGAAGCAGGTACCGAGCCAACTGATAACGGCAGTGGAATACCAGCTAAAATATCGGTTGATTTCTTGTAGAAATATTCCGCAGTAAACAAAAGTCTATCGTGGAATAACCCTAAATCCATCGCGGCATTGGCCGTGGTGGTCGACTCCCATTTAATATTAGGATCGCTAACGGCCACTGTAGTTGCCCCTGGCGCCAAAGTATTGCCAAATACATAGCTGGCGTTACCGTTAATGTACGACTGGTACATATAATTGGCGAAGTTTTGATTACCCAATACACCATAGCCGCTCCTTAGTTTTAAACTGCTGATCACTTCGGGAAGATGAAGGAATTTCTCGTTGCTTACATTCCACGCAGCTGCGATAGACGGAAAATTACCAAACCTGTTTTTGATACCGAAACGTGATGATCCGTCCCTTCTAAAGTTAGCAGTAATCAAATACCGGCTGTCGTAATTGTAATTAATACGGCCGAAGTACGATAATAATGTGCTGGCATCCTGATAGCCGTCCAAACCTTTGGCAGCCGGGTTAGGTATCGAACCGAAAGTAACAAACTGTAAACTGCCAGCGTCTGATGCCGTGCCGGTTACAAATTGATTATGGTCTGCCTGGTAAGAAGTACCAGCTAAAACATCAATTTTATGTTTGCCCAAAGTTAACTGGTACGATAAGGTATTTTCGGCCAAACCGGTGTGTGCATTTCCGTTTTGATCTGACAGATAGTATTTAGTGTTCAAATAATAAAATCCAAGGTCAAATGATGGTTCGTAATGATAGTTTTCGTAGTCGGTACGGTCATAACTTACATTAAGCTTATACTTTAGGTTTTTGACAATCTCCAGTTCGCCCCAAAAGTTGCCCAGCATCCTGTTGCGGTTACTATAATCGCTAACCAGGTTATTCATACCAATTACGTTAAGTGTAATGGCCCTTTGCGTAACGTTATCGCTGCCGCCATAGCCGCCTAACCTGTTAGGATCATAAACCGGCATGGTAGGTATAGCGGTAAGCATGCTCGTAAGCCCGCCGCCAAATACGGCATGTGAGCTTGTTATGGCAGGGTTATCTTTATGCGATTGTGTGTAGACAGTTTTTCCGCCAAAAGTGAATATGCCCTTTTTGCCCTGGAAACTACCGCTAAAATTGTAACGCTTATAGCTTTGAGGCCCCGACAGGGTGCTTGTCTGATCAAAATATCCGAGACCAACATTATACCTTATGGCGTCACTTCCGCCCGATAGGCTCAAATTTTGGTCCTGTATGCGGCCTGTTTTAAACATCTCCTTTTGCCAATCGGTATTTACAGTGCTAATGAAGGCCGGATTTGCGGGATCGTTGGCTGGAGCAATACTTAAGCCGGCGTTTAATTCGGCCGCTGTAGTTATCCGTTGATAGCCAACACGATCGGTAACAGGAATTGTCTTTGCAATATTTTGCAGGCCGTAATAGCCATCATAACCAATTTTTATCGGACCAGACCGGCCTTTTTTGGTCGTGATAATTACCACGCCGGTTGCCGCGCGCGAACCGTATATGGCTGCTGCAGAGGCGTCTTTTAATACCTGCATTGATTCGATATTGTCGGTCGGGAAATCGAAGGGGGCATCTACAGGCACACCATCAATCACAAATAAGGGACTGTTGTTGCCAAAAGTTGCTATACCCCTTATTTTTATTTGTACAAAACCACCTGGTTCGCCCGATCCCTGTACGCTTACACCGGCAGCCTGGCCCTGCAATAGCTTTGCTACATCATACGAAGCCGTTTTTTTTGCGTTGTCGATATTTACAACAGAAACAGACCCTGTCAGATCCTTCTTTTTCACTGTACCGTACCCTACTACTACAACTTCGTTTAAAGAGTTGGGCGAACCCTTAAGCTGCACGTTAACGACCGTACTATTATCGGTAACAAAAATTTCCTGCTGCACATAACCGATATACGAAAACACCAGCGAGTTACTGCCATCGGGCACGGTTATGGTATACTTGCCCTTTATGTCAGTTTGCGTACCTAAATTGGTGGCGCCAATGTTAATGCTAACGCCCGGCAAGGGCAGGTCATTTTCATCTGTTACAGTGCCCGATATCACTTTAATTTTGGATTCGGCTTCTGTAACAGGCGGAGCAGCCTGCAAATCAACAACCTGTACTTCAACCGCTTTGGTCGTTTTATCAACCTTGCTTAATACCACACGGTCGCTTATAAATTCAAAGGCAATACCTCGCGGCTCTAAAAGCTCGGTAAGTATCTCCCTCAACTGTTCGTTTTTTGCATCAATAGATACGTCCTGCGCGTTTTCAACCAGGCTTTTGCGGTAAACAAACTTCAAATTCGTTTCCTTTTCCAGTTGTTTCAATACCACATTGAGACTCGAATTGTGGATATTAAAATCAACCCGCCGGTCTAATACAGCCTGCCCCTTGCTCGACGTGGCGTAGGACATGCCTGTAAAAATGAGGATTATAACTATCTGACTAAAAGTAATTTTCATGATTTTACACCAGTCAAAATTGTTTTGTAAATAAATTTTCATAAATTTAAAACGTTTATATTTTGTTAAAAAATAAGACAAACAAACCCGATCACCTTGTATAAGGCGTTCAAATCCGGGTTTTCTAAAGGTTTAGGAGTGTCGCAACCACTCCTATTCTTTTTTCAAGAAGTTTTGGGGATTTATTTAGTTAGGTTTTTCCATATTGCTCATAATTAATGGGTTAGATAGTTGGTTTATTTATAAATTGGTTATTTATTGCTTTTTAAAACAAATTCCGATTCGTTAACCGTATAGGTTACATTCAAAGTTTTCTCCATTATCTCCATAATAGCAGGGAAACTCTCGTCGGTAAAATCAGCCTTCAAATAGTCGGTAGTCACTTTTTTATCTTCGGACGATATATGCACGTTAAACTTCTTATTCAATATCCTGAATACCTCCGGCATTGGGGTATTATCAAACGAAATGCTGGTTTTTTTCCAGATACTAACCAAAGGGTCTTTAATTTCCTGGTTCTTTTTAAGATGCTTTAACTGGTCATCATAAGTAGCTTCTTCGTTAGGCATCAGCATTACCTGCTGCGCGTTATCCGATTTGTAAATGGTGTCCGTTGTGGTTTTTTTATCGGTACCTGCAACGCTTACCGAGACTTTCCCGGTAATTACATCCACCTTGGTAATTTCGTTTTTAAAGGAACGGATGCGAAAGCTGGTTCCCCATACTTTGGTAATAACATTGCCGCTATAAATAGAAAACGGCCTGGCATGATCTTTAACTACCTCAAAAAATGCTTCGCCCGTCATGGTCACCTGCCTGCTTTTGGGGCCAAATTGCCGCATGCAGGTTAAAGTTGTTTTAGGGCTGAGCCAAACTTTGCTTCCGTCCGAAAGGATAACTTTTTGAATGGTATTGGTCACATTATTAACCACAATTTCTTTTTCATTTTCGGCGGGCGGATTATGGGGAACGTTGTACTTTATAAAAAACACAACCAAAACGATAGCTGCAATGCCGGATACGATGTAAATAAATGAACGGAAACGGCGCGGACGCTCATTTTTAATAAAAACGATATTATCCTGCTCCGTGTTTCTAATATTATTCCTGATATTGTTCAGCATCAAACGCCTGTATATTTCCTGCTGATCTGCCGGAAGGGCAGAAATATCATCTTCATCCTCCTCAAATGAAGCATACCAGGCATCTACCTCAGCAATTTCTTCATCACTGCATGCGCCCTTAAAATATTTTTCCAGGATATCAGCTGATAGTTCCTTTTTCATGAGTTCTTTTAGGAAAAGATTTATTCTTGGTGTATTAATAGGAAGTAACTTAAAGAGGGCGTACCCCCTACTCGGTTTTGAAAAAAAATCCAATCATTTAGAGATTAAGGTAGCAAATTCTAAAATGCCTTTGTTATCCCAGCACTGTAACAGAATTTGGCTTTAACTTTGATATTATGTATTTTTGAGACAGGAAGCTGGTATTATGGAAATAACTATAGACATTGGATATGAACAACTATTAGCTGCAATTAAGAAATTACCTGCGGCAAAAATCAAACAATTAAAATCGGTATTGGATGATGGTTTAATCCATGACAAAGCATTGTCTGAACATTCGGAGTTTCAAAATTTTTTATTGCACGGCCCCGTCATGAATGCTGAACAATACGAAAACCACCTGGCAAATAGAAAACAATTCAATAAATGGCGGACGAAATAATTTGTCTCGATACTTCTATATTAATTGACTTCTATAGAAAAAAGGCAAAAGAAAAGAGCGTTTTCTTTCAACTAACAACTAAATATAATCTTTTTGCGGTGTCTATAGTTACCGAATATGAGATTATGATAGGTGCTGATACAACTGAGCAAATTCAATACTGGACAAGTTTTTTTGATAAAGTTATTATTCTTCCGTTCGATAAAGCGGCAAATAACCGGGCAACAGAAATAACTAAGCATTTAAATGCTACAAACAAACTTATTGAGGTTCCCGATATCTTCATAGGAGCTACAGCACTTTCAAACAACATGAAAATCGCTACCCTTAATAAGAAGCATTTCGAAAGAATTCCGTGGCTCGAAATTCTTGAAAATTAGGACATAGTTTTCACGAACCCGTTTCCTTAAGCTTTGAGATAGCTTAAAAGCACAAAAAAAGCAACAACTACCGCATCCATATTCACTCTTAAACTCCTTAAGGCCTTGGTGATATGATTTTCGACGGTTTTTTCTGAAATACCCAGCAATTGGGCTATTTCCTTGTTCGATTTATATTCGTTGCGGCTTAGTTCAAAAACCGAACGGCATTTTGGAGGCAATTGCGTTACGCCAGCATCAAATGTTTCTTTTAATTCTTTATAGTTGATGTATTCTTCCGTCGAATTGTCAAAACCCTGGTTCACTAATTGATGCGATCCGCTGTAGGCATTACGAACAGCTTCGGCCCTTTTATAATTCAATACGGAATATTTAACGGAAGAAAATAAATAACCCTGTAGTGTAGTGTGTATCTTCAGTTGCGCCCGGTTAACCCAAAGGCTTGTAAATAAATCCTGCACTATTTCGCGAGCAGCCTCTCTTTCTTTTAAACGCTTGTAGGCAGCGCTATACAGCTTTAACCAATATCTGTTGTAAACTTCTTCAAAAGCCGCAACATTTTCCTGCCCGAAAAGTTCGAGTAATTCGTCATCAGAAAGGTTGCGCAACTCCATCATTTATAAACAGCAAATTATCAATATCATATCCGGCAGCAAGGCCGAAAACTAAATCAGGTTATAATAATTACTAAACTAAAAAAAAATAAATAAACAAATCATAAAAAAATGAAAATAATTGTCAAAAAAACACTAATCATAAATTATACGTCAAAAAGCAGGCGGCGAAGGCACTACAGGCCAGCCGTTTACCCAGGTAATTTTTTCGATAATAAGTTTAGATATACCTTTGTCTGCCGCATCATAACCGTGAAAAATTAAATAATCTTCCCCATCGAATGTACAAACCGCGTTGTGGCCAACTCCATACCAGTTTTTGTCGCCAGCCAAAACCAATGTGCCGCCGCCCTGCGCCATAGGTATACCTTTGTTATCGAGGTAAGGGCCGGTAACACGCTTAGAACGTCCAACTATCATTTTGTAAGTACTTTTGGGCCCCTTGCAACAATAATCAATAGATGCAAACAGGTAAAAATATTGATGTCGCCTGAAAATAAATGGTGCTTCAATGGCATTCCCTCCCGCATCAACGGGGTTACCGTCAACAGCGGGAAGATATGCAGCAGCGGCAGTTTTCCGGCTGGCAATAGTGGGTAAGTTATCAATACCTTGGGCTACACCCATCCTATCAGCAGTTAGTTTTGCTATTTTCAAGCCATCCCAAAATGATCCGAATGCCAGGTAAGGCGTACCATCTTTATCAACAACCAAATTGGGATCGATGGCATTCCAGTTAGTTTTGCCGGGGACGGACTGGATAATTTTGCCATGATCAATCCATTTGTAATTTGGATCGCCTGTATGCAGGGTAGTGTTAGTTGCCAAACCGATGCACGACGTATTTTTGCCAAAGGCCGATACCGCATAGTATAAATAATACGTTCCATTATAATATGAAATATCCGGTGCCCATATATGATTTTTAAACCCGGGCACCGAATCAACCGCCCAGGCCGGGGCAGTTTCAAATACCGGTTTTTCGGCCTTCCAATGTATCCTGTCAGCCGATGACCATACAGCAATGCCCCGCCCGGTGCAAAATATATAGTACAAGCTGTCCTGTTTTATCATTACCGGGTCGTGTACCGAAATATTGGTTTTCAGTTCCTGCCCAAAGCTATAAGCAATTGACAGCAGGAGTAAAAACAACAGCTTAACCAGTTTTTTCATACATAATTAATTAACCATTTTAACGCGTATCACATTAAACGAATAGGGTCTTAATAACAGTTTTACTGCATTCCCCGTAAGTACTATTTGTCTCGACTGGGGACTTAATGCCTTCGGCTCGCCTATGGAATTTACTGCATCGAGATCGTTACTTTGCAGGCTGGTCACCGTCCCTTCCGGTTTTAAGCCTTTGGGTCCGTTAATTACAAAACTGGCATCATGCCCTTTCATCGATGTGTTAATTATCTTGATGACCACATCATTGGTTTTAGTATCGAGCACAGCCGAAGCGAAAAAGCCATCCTGGCCGGTAACGGTTTGGTTGTCCAAAGTTACCGGGACAACATCAGTACCTTTGTTTAAGGAATAAAGTTGCTGCACATAATAATTGGGCGTTCCGTACGAGGTCAAATTATCAAACCATATCAGGTCGGGCGTCCATTGCCAGGCTTCAACGTGTGCAAACAATGGTGCGTACGATGCCATGTTAACAACATCGGCGTTACGTTCAAGTCCGGTTAAAAAAGCAGCTTCAGACATGGCGCACTTCCAGTTATTTTTATTATCCGGACTAACCGTTGCCACGCTTTGTGCGGCATATTCGCCGGCAAATATTTTGGGGCCCTTGCGGTCGTAATTGTCGTATCGCTTTACATTATCCAAAAACCATTGCGGCGAGCGGTAATAATGCTCATCCAATATATCGGCATGCAATTCTCTGAATGTTTTGTTTAGATATTCAAACTTATCGCCATCCGGATCAGGCCCAACGCTCGATACAAGTTTAATATATGGGTATTTCTTCTTTAGTGCCTTTTCAAATATCTTCCAGCGTTCAATATATTGCGGCCCCCATTGTTCGTTGCCCACACCCATCATTTTTAAATTAAAAGGCGCCGGATGCCCCAATTGAGCGCGTTTTTTGCCCCAGGTGGTGGTAACCGCACCATTAGCGAACTCTACCAAATCCAATGCGTCCTGTACGTAAGGGCCAAGCTGGTCTATGGGCACCAGCTCACAAGTATTAAACTGGCAGGCCATGCCGCAGTTGATGATGGGAAGCGGCGATGCGCCAATATCCTCGGCCAGTTGAAAATACTCCATAAAGCCCAATCCAAAGCTCTGGTAATAATCGGGCGAGGGACGGTGCGCAAATTCGGTGTTCCAGCGGTTAACAATCATCCGGCGAGTTGCCACATCGCCCAAAGTTTTTTTCCACTGATAACGGGTATCCAGTTCGCGGCCTTCCACAATACAGCCGCCGGGGAAACGCAAAAATCCTGGCTTCATATCGGCCAGTTTTTGCACCAAATCGGCACGCAAACCGCCAGGGCGCTGCTTCCAGGTATCTTGCGGAAAAAGTGAAACCATATCCAGATCAACGGCGCCTTTACCTTTTACTAATACATTTAAACTGGCTTTGGGGTCGGTTTCCGAGGAAATGAAACTTGCCGAATATTTCTTCCATTCTTTTGACGAAGGCGTAACTGAAGTGCCACCAATAACATCCCCTTTTGAATTCAGTAATTCAATTTGCAGGCTTGTTGCGCCCCCTGACAACTTAGCTAATACTGAAAAATTATATTTGTTGTCCTTTTTAACCCCCATGCCATGAAAGCCCTCGTTATTAAGCCCATAGCCTTTCGGTGATTTTGATGTAACATGGATAAAACGCGGATTGTCATCATCTGCCTTGCCCCTGTTAAGTATTAAAATGCTGCCATCGGCGCCATCCTGCTTTATTTCCTTCCATCCCATCAACGGCATTTTAAATTCAAACGACCGGTTTTTTACCAGTTCGGCATATACGCCGCCGTCGCCGGCCATGTTAATGTCCTCAAAAAATATCCCGTACATAGTAGGTTGCACATGGGCCTTTATTTGATTGGCAGCCACTACAAAAACCTTTTCATTTTTGTCGGTGGTTTGGCAATATGCTGCCGACAGGCAAAGGCCCGCTGCTGCGATAGTTAATATTATTTTTTTCATTATCAGGTTATGATAGTATCAATTTAATGTAAGTACAACCACCGATGTTTTTGGCATCGTTATATTTATCAGATTATCCTTCAAAACAGCATCGTTAAACGGAACCGGTTTTATTTTTTCGGGATTATCAAATGTATTGTAGTCCTGTACTTTTGCCGAGGCCAAAACCCTTCCCTTTACCGCAGTGAACTTCTTATTACCAAGGTTAAGAGATATTTTATGCACATTATCCGGATCGATATTTACCAGGGTAACATGTACAACACCGTCTTTATCTCTCGAAGCAGATGCAGATATGGCCGGGAGCTTATCAGCACCAAACACGTAAGCATCACTTTTTATCGTCAATGGAATTAAAGTAGCATCCTGGTGCACGTTATACATTTCCATTACATGGTAGGTTGGCGTCAGCAACATTTTCTCTTTATTGGTCAATATAACCGATTGCAGCACGTTGATACACTGCGCCAGGTTAGCCATCCGTACGCGGTCGGCGTGGTTGTTAAAAATATTCAGCGTTACTCCCGCTATCATAGCATCGCGCATGGTGTTTTGCTGGTATAAAAAGCCGGGGTTGGTACCGGGCTCCACATCGTACCATCCACCCCACTCGTCAACCACCAGGGCAATCTTTTTCCTGGGGTCATATTTATCTAAAATAGCGGAGTGATTAGTTACCAGGGTATCCATAAACAATGCCCGCTTCATCGTTTTAAAATATTGGTCTTCGCTATATTGTGTTGCCGAACCTTTGGTATCCCATTCTACAAATGAATAATGGTGCAGCGCGATGCCTTCTATCAGGCTTTTAGGGATATTCTTCATCAGAGTCTCGGTCCAGTGATAATCGGCCACGTTTGCACCCGATGCCACCCTGAAAATTCCGTCGCTGTTGCTCCAATCCGTCATAAAGGTGGAGTATTTTTTAAATTCGTTTACATAATACTCAGGCGACATATTGCCGCCGCAACCCCAGGCCTCGTTGCCCACGCCCCAAAACTTTACTTTCCAGGGTTTGTCGCGGCCATTGGCTTTGCGCAAATCCGACATTGGGTTTTTGGTGTTGGTGCTTACATATTGCACCCAATCGGCCACATCCTGTACACTTCCGCTACCGATATTTGCCGACAGATAGGGATCAGCACCCAACTCTTCGCACATATTTAAAAATTCGTGTGTGCCGAAACTGTTATCTTCTGTTACCCCACCCCACCAGCGGTTTACCATAGTTGGCCGTTTATCTTTTGGTCCGATGCCGTCTTTCCAATGATAAGTATCGGCAAAACAACCACCGGGCCATCTTAGGGCGGGTATTTTCATTTTGCGCAGTGCAGCGATGATGTCGTTGCGTACACCGTTGGTGTTAGGAATTTTAGAAGTATCACCTACGTAAAAGCCATCGTAAATTCCTCGCCCCAAATGTTCGGCAAAATGACTATAAATGTATTTGCTGATAACAGGCGCCGCTGCCTGATCGTTAGCCGGCATACTGATGGTAGTTTGCGCCTGAGTTTTGTAAAACAAGCCGAAACAAAGGGCAAACAATACAAATAGTTTTGATTTCATGAACATTATTCGTTGTGGAATTTATAAATGGTAACAGTGTGATAAGTTTCGCCGGGTTTTAAAACAGTAGATGGAAAAGCCGGCTGGTTGGGCGAATCGGGAAAGTGCTGCGTCTCCAAACATAGCGCCGAACGGTAATTATAAGCTGCGCCTCCTTTACCATCATTCGTTTTGCCGGTTAAGAAATTACCACTGTAAAATTGCAGTCCCGGTTCCTGTGTATAAACATCCATAACAATGCCGGTTTCGGCACTTTTTACAGTAGCTACAGATTGGCTGATGTCGTGCTTATTGAGCACAAAGTTATGATCGTATCCTTTGCCATTTTTTAATTGTTCATCAGGCTGACCAATATCCTTGCCAATAGCCTTAAAACTGGTAAAATCAAATGGTGTACCTTTAACCGGCTGCAGTTTTCCGGTTGGGATAAGTGTAGTATCAACAGGTGTGAAAGCATCTGCGTCAATTTTTAACAGGTTATCTGTGATGGTTTTACTGCCAGCCCCGTTCAGGTTAAAATAAGCATGATTGGTAAGGTTAACAATGGTAGTTTTATCGGTTGTTGCCGTGTATTCAATTTTAACGCCGTTGTCATCAGTTAAGGTATAGCTTACTTTAACCGTTAGATTTCCCGGATAACCGCCTTCGCCATCTTTTGAAATGTAAGTCAGTTCGAGTTGCTGATCATTTACCTGTTTGGCGGTAAACACCCGCGAGAAAAATCCACTGAAACCGCCATGTAAGGTATTCACCCCATCGTTAATATCCAATTGGTACGGTTTACCATCCAGCGTAAATTTCCCCCTGGCAATACGGTTACCATAACGACCAATGATAGCGCCAAAATATGGTTCTTTTGGTTTTTGATAGGTTTTAACACTATCGTAACCTAAAATCACATCAGTAAGCGCGCCCTTTTTATCCGGAACCAGCAAGCTTACCATACGGCCTCCATAATTGGTAATGGCGACTTCCACCTTATTTTTATTTTTTAAGATATACAATCCCACCGGCTTGCCATCAATAGTTGCTTTAAAATTTGCAGAATCCGGCACTTGCGGCAAATGTGCGGTCACGGAATCTTTAGCGCCCCCTGCCGTGGTGGCGGTTCCGCTGTGGCAGGCTGTAAATAACAAGGCCGCGCCGGTTAACAGGTGAATTAAATTAATTTTCTTCATCATCAAAACATTATAGGTTTTAAAACTGGTATTATTAGCCCGGCCATAATTGGCTTAATTGACCGGCAATTGGAAATCTGCAACTAAAATATAAAAAATATTATAATTGTTAAAAAAACACTTAATTTTCAGGGTTGATTAAGTTGATTAGTTGCTTTTGACAATAGCGTAATGCAATAATCAATTCGGCAACTTAATCAACTCAACCTAACTTAGTCAACTCAATCCACTCCCCCTACCAAAACTTTACATAAAGCGTTGTGAGCAATAATAAGGTCACTATAATTAAGGCAAGAGTGGACGGTTCAACTTTAAACATCGACCTATCCAGCACAAACGATTTTGGATTGATTTTGGGTCCCGGAAGGCTTACTGCTATCATAACAATCATGGTAAATAAAAAGGATAAGCCCATGCAAATGAGGAAAGGAATCTCAAAGCCCCCCTTTCCGTTCGGAAATGCAGTGTAAAGAAATGTTTCGTGCCCGAACCAGGCCGGCGCGTAATTATTAAATATTACCGACATTAAAAAGCCCGTAAGTATGCCAACAATAGCGGCTGCACCGGTAGTACGTTTCCAAAAGAAACCGAGGATAAATATGGCAAATATACCCGGACTAATAAAACCGGTATACTTTTGAATAAATGTAAAGCCACCTTCGCCGCCTATACCCAACAGATCCTTCCATGTCAGTAAAATTGATAACAGCATGGCCCCGCCAATAATTATTTTCCCCATACTCACCATACTTTTTTCATCCGCTTCCGGTTTGATGTATTTTTTATAAATATCCATAGTAAAAATGGTGGAAATACTGTTAGCCTTACCGGCAAGCGAAGCCACAATGGCCGCTGTTAATGCCGCTATCGAAAGCCCCTTTAGTCCGCTTGGCAAAAAACCCAATACAGCAGAATAAGCATTATCTCCATTCAAATGACCACCTGAATTCATTTCGCTTTGTAAACCGCCGTGTTTGTATAATACATAAGCCGCAATACCCGGCAAAATCACTATTACGGGCATGGCCAGCTTCATTAAACCTGCAAACAGGATTCCCGTACGGGCGGTTTTCAAATCCGAGCCGAGCGCGCGCTGGGTAATATACTGGTTACAGCCCCAATAATTTAAGTTTACTATCCATTGCCCTGCAAAATACATGGCGATGCCAGGCAGCAACAAATATTTATTAATATCCTCCTGCGATGCATGCGGACCGGGTTTGGCTAATATCATTTTAAAATGTTCGGGCGAGTCTTTCAGCATCGCATTAAAACCTGCTAATACATCTTTGCCCAAACCCAGCTTCTCGCTTACCAGTGTTAAAGCGATATAGGTAGTTGCCAAACCGCCTATTATCAGCACCAAAACCTGTATAACATCGGTAAAACCAATAACCTTCATACCACCAAGCGCGATAATCAGTGCAAATACCGAAAGTCCAATAATTATCCAATGAAAAGTGATTGGGTCGCCACCGGCTAAACTGTTTATAGCCAAAGCCCCCAGGAAAAGGATTGAGGTTAAATTAACAAATACATACAAAAACAGCCAAAAAATAGCCATAATTAAACTTACGGCTGGGTTGTACCTGGTCTCCAAAAACTGCGGCATGGTAAATATCTTATTTTTAAGATATACCGGAATGAACCAAACCGCCACAATAATGAGCGCAATAGCTGCTATCCATTCATAAGCAGCTACGGCAATACCCACTGTAAAGCCCTGGCCGCTGGCGCCTATAAATTGCTCGGCCGAAATATTGGAAGCAATGAGCGAGGCCCCAATGGCCCACCACGTAAGCGATCCTTCGGCAAGGAAAAAATCATGGCTACCTGATATTTTTGCGGATTTTTTACGGCTGTACACCCAATACCCATATCCTGATACCAGGAAAAAGTAGATGACAAACACGATGTAATCAATAGTAGAAAACTTATTCATAATTTAATTTAATTGGTTTAGCAGTACAATTGGTTGATAATACGTGTCTAAGTAACACTAATTTATTTGAACAAAAAAATTTATCGGCAAATAATTATTTACACTGTCGCATTAGGCTTATTTTTGATTTTAAAAACAAATAAATCAATATTCGTTCTATTTTACAAGTGTTAGATAAACAATTAAAAAAACAGATGCAATGCCGAACTGAAATGTTCGAAATATTAGTTTGTAATATAAAAGCGTATTGTAACCGGAACGCTCACAATTATTGGAGATCAAGAAAATTTCAAGTGTTCTTATTGACCGTATCAGAACGACCGACCCGAATTAATTCGATGCGTAACCGGGCTTTATAAACATTCCCTCTTGCCACCCTATCCCCCGCCTGAATGGGGTACACATTACCCCCGTTACATCACCACAAGCAGCACCACAGCCAAAAACAAACCAAACGCAATTCCAAAGATCTTTAGTGCGGATTGTATCGTTTGCTCCAAAACATCCACCGGGCTTTGCTCCCACTTCAGCATCATTTTGTTATAATTTGCCTGGCTGCCATAGGTTAAGCTTAAAGCGCCCCCAATAACTAACAACAGCACTATGGCTAAAATTTTTCCGATGAATTTACCGGAAAAACCAGACGATGAAAGATCACCTAACCAATGGCTGCCAATAAACTTGTTAGCGACGAGGGCAATGCCTACTATAGCTAAAATTATGACGGTAGCGCTTAATAAAGTGCCGTTAAGCCGCCCTTTTTGCGGGTCGCGGCCCGACTTCTTCAGTTCATAATACTGGCTGCAATAAATGGTTTCAATTATATTCATAGAAATGCGTAAAATTGTAATAAAACGGGTGAATTAATAGGATAAACCTACGCATAGCGCTATGGGTGGGCAATACCGTTTATTGGGTATATTTTTGCGCGTAAATGCTAAATGGAAGAGGCGGAGGGGCCTAAATCGCAGGTATTAGCGGGCAAAAGCAACAGCAACATGCCGTCCCATGGTATTTTTAAACGAAACTCTGGTTAAAAAGGCAAAATCAGACAAAATCTCACAAAAACACCCATTAAAATACCTGATTATCAATAACATGCCAATATTACTTAATAGTTAAGTACCAACTACCTTATTATCAGTTCGTTTCAAGTAACTTCGACTATTCCGAGCAAGAGTGGAACGCTATTGCATTTTTCATGGTTTATAAGCCGAAATCTATCTGCAATGTGTTAAACAGGCCGACCAATCCTCAAAAAACCATTATTGGGACACTTGATTATCAATGCATTGACAAATATTAACCATTAATTAAACATTAACTATCTTATTATCAACATGTTCCACACAATTTCAAGTATTCCGCGTGTGTAAAAGTGGAACACTATTGCTATTTTCAATGGTTTATTGTTTTAAATCTATTTGCAATGGGCAAAACAGGCCTGCAAATTGTCATCAAAGCATCTAAAAACTGTCACCCTTTCATCAAACTAAAATAAATCGCATTTTCCTTAAAATGTTTTGCAGAGCTTTGGGATGCCGGGGAGAAAAGTGCTTCAATAAACCCAATTAAAACACCACCTGTTTGTATACATAGGTGATGTATCTTTATCTATTAAAAATTACGGTAAATGTCAAACATCAAACTCATTATTGAAGAAAGAGCGGCCAGTATTGGTAATTTTATGGTTGGCCGCCTGTTGCCGTTCCGCGAAAAAAGAATGGTTGGCCCTTTTATTTTTATTGATCACATGGGCCCCGTAAAACTAACGGAGCGCCAAAGCTTTGATGTACTGCCGCATCCGCACATCGGCCTTTCCACCCTTACCTTTTTATTTGAAGGCAGCGTTATGCACAGGGATACTTTGGGCAATGTTGCTGAAATAAAACCCGGCGCTGTAAACTGGATGACCGCAGGCAAGGGAATAGTCCATTCGGAACGCATACCGGATTATGCACACCATGCCGATCAGTTGTTGCATGGTTTGCAGATATGGGTTGCCCTGCCAAAGCACCTGGAACAAATGGAGCCTGAGTTTTTTCACATAGATGGTGCGGAGCTGCCAGCATGGACGGTCGGCGATCTGCAATTTAAGCTGATAGCAGGCGAGGCATTTGGTCATCAATCTCCCGTTCCCGTTTACAGCAAACTGTTTATGATCGAGATTAAAAGCAAAACAAAACAAACGGTTAATATTGGTGATGAGCTGTATGGCGAAGCGGGCCTGTATATACTGAACGGCAATATTGAAAGTGAAGGCAATATTTATCATCCCAAACAATTGCTGGTAGCCAGGGAAAGCGCGTTGTGTACTTTTACTATTGAAGCCGGCAGTACCATTTACCTCTTCGGTGGCGAGCCTTTTGCCGAAGAGCGTTTTATTGATTGGAATTTTGTTGCTACCGACAAGGAACTGATCAACACGGCCCGGCAAAAATGGATAGCACAAACATTCGACAAAATAAAAGGGGATGAAACGGAATTTGTTCCTTATCCAACATTTAATAAAAAATAGTCATGGCATCAATTAAAGCAAGTATCGGCACCGAACGTTATAAGGTCGAGATTAAATCGCCAACAGGCAATGTAGTTATAGCCGATGAACCTGTTGAGAGTGGCGGACAAAACAAAGGATTTTCGCCAAAGGAACTGCTGGCATCGGCGCTGGGCGCATGTACCTGCGGCACCGTCCGCATGTATGCCGACCGCAAAGCCTGGGACCTGGAAAGCGTAGCCGCCGATGTTGAGGTAATAAACGAAGCAGGCCATACAAAATTGATCAGAAAGCTGCAACTTACAGGTAACCTTAACGCGGAACAACAGGCCAGGTTACTTGCTGTTGCCAATGCCTGCCCAATTCATAAAATATTAACCAATACAATTGTTATTGAAACGGTTTTGGTTTAAGAAATAAAAGCCAATTGTCATCCCAACATCACAACAACATAAATCACATTTTCCTTAAAATGTTTTGTAAAGTTTCGCGTCTACATCTGTAAAAGACAAATCAACTACTTATGGAAAATATGGACTTAATGCTAACTGCCACTTGCCCTGCGGTAAACGCCGCACTACCAGACGAAGAAAGGGAACTGGCAATTTTATTTGTAGATATACGCAATTTTACCGGGCTTATGGAATCACAGCCGGGTCAAACGGTGATACAAATTGTTCGTCGTTTATTTACAGCTTTCAACCAAATTGTGAAGAATTTCGGAGGTAAGGTTGTGGAAATTGCCGGGGATAGTTTGTACGCGGTATTTGGCTTGCAAACCGAATTAAAAGCTTCTGTAAACAATGCTTACCAGGCCGCAAAAATTATGTTTCAAACCGTTAGCCTGTTCAACGAGGCTTATGCAGATGCTTATTATGGCGGTCCGCTGGAAATTGGTGTTGGCTTACATGCCGGGAAGGTTTTTGTGGGTGAATTTGGTTTAGATAATGCACCACAATTGCAGGTAATGGGTCTTCCGGTTAATATTGCTTCCAGGCTGCAGGCCAAAACCAGGGAGCTGGATAATGATTTGGTGATGTCGGAGGAGGTATACCGTTTGTTGGAACCGAGAGATGTATTTGAGCAACAAACAGTTAATCTACAGGGTATCTCCCATGGCCAGCGAATTCGGTTAGCCGGTAAGCCTTACAGCAATTTTGCTTTGACAGAATCGTCGCCCGAGATGAATTATCTAATTGCCATCGCAGGTTAAACTAACCGGCGGTAACGAAAAACCTCTTCATTTTTCTATTTCCTGCTGACATAGGGTTGTCATCCGCGCGGTATATCTTTGTTCCTAAACCAACAATAGAGATGAACGCTATACTTAAGGTGCTTGCTGCAGCTACTTTTTCGACATTATTAATGGCGCAGGCACCAAACAGAAATTTTAAAGGAGAACAACACATGCAAGCAAAGGGAACATTTGAAGTAAAAGTGACACCCGCAGACGGTACGCTACTGGAGAAAGATGCCGGCATTGGCCGGTATACCATTGACAAAACCTGGAGCGGGGACCTCACAGGCGCTTCGAAGAGTTCTATGCTAACGAGCATGACCGAGAGCACCGGTACAATGGCCTATGTAGCGCTGGAGAAAGTTGAGGGAAAGCTTGCAGGAAAAACCGGCAGCTTCTATTTTTCGCATACCGTAACGATGAAAAAGGGAGAGGCTGCCAGCGGTGTGCTAAAAATCGTTGTGGTCCCCGGCTCCGGCACCGGCGAACTCGCCGGGCTGAGCGGCGAACTTAATATCATTATTGATGCGAAGGGCGGGCACTCCTATGTGTTCGATTATCAATTGCCATAGCAGATAACGTAAAATATTGTATTTTTATGCATGCATCATGCCGTCATACAATATACCTGCCTGTTGGCTATCATTCTTTTTGTGGTTATGCTGGCCCAAAAAATCAGGGTCGCCTATCCTATCCTGCTGGTACTGGTTGGATTACCCTTAGGTTTTGTGCCATTTTTACGCGGTATCGAAATTCAGCCTGATCTTATTTTCGTAATCTTTTTGCCTCCGTTGCTCTATGAGGCCGCCTGGAATACGTCGTGGAAAGATTTCTGGAAGTGGCGCCGGGTGATTAGCAGCTTCGCTTTCCCTGTGGTCATCCTCACCTCGTGCGTGGTGGCTTTTGTATCTGCTGCAGTTATCCCGGGTTTTACCTTGGCGACAGGTTTTTTATTGGGCGGAATTGTTTCGCCGCCCGATGCGGTTTCGGCCAGCGCCATTTTGAAAACTATCAAGGTACCTAAACGCTTTGTAACCATAGTTGAAGGCGAAAGTCTGATGAACGATGCATCCAGTTTAGTGGTTTTCCGGTTTGCGCTGGCGGCAGCACTTACCGGCACTTTCGCTTTCGGTGAAGCGGCTGCCAGTTTTTTCCTGGTAATTGCATTAGGCATTGCTGTGGGGATAGCCGTGGCGCTTCTGTTTTACACCATACACCGCTGGCTGCCTACATCCACAAATATGGATGTGGTGCTCACCTTTATTACACCATACGCCATGTATATGCTGGCAGAGCAGTTTCACGTTTCGGGCGTATTAGCGGTGGTGAGTGGCGGGCTATTTTTATCGGTACGACGGCACCGGTTTTTATCGCACCGCAGCCGCCTCCAAGGCGTTAACGTTTGGGAGGCTGTGGCTTTTGTATTAAACGGTATTGTATTTATCCTGATAGGCCTCGAATTCCCGGTGGTTATTAAGAACCTGGGGGCGGGCGGGCTTACGCCGGCTATTAACTATAGTTTGATCATTACCGCCGTGCTCATAGCTGGCCGTTTCTTGTGCACCTATGGCGCCACAATTATTACCATGGTGATGAGCAGGGTAATTACCGTGGCCGACCCGAGCCCCGGATGGAGAGCCCCAACCCTACTGGGCTGGACCGGCATGCGCGGTGTTGTTTCGCTTGCAGCTGCACTCAGCATACCGCTGACTTATAGCAATGGGCAAGCTTTTCCTAACCGTGATATGATTTTGTTCATCACTTTTACTGTGATATTGGTTACCCTGGTGCTCCAGGGATTAACACTGCCGCTCCTTGTTAAATGGGTAAACATGCCCGATCCTGACCTGACCATTTCTATGGAACAGCAACGACAATTGGTACGCAAAAAGCTTGCCCACCTGTCGCTGACTATATTGAATGAAAAATACAGGGACCAACTTAAACACAACGGGATGATAAAAGGCCTTGTATTCCGTTACAATGCAGATATGGAGTTGCTGAAGGATTGGGAAAAAGGCGATAACGAGGCACGGGCCGCCGCTTTTTATAAAGACTACCGGAAGGTAATGGCGCATTTATTAAAAGAACAGCGCGCTTTGTTGGCTACGCTTAATAAAAAAGAAAATATCAGCGATGAACTCGTAAAACAACAGTTTGAGCTGCTGGACCTGGAGGAGGAAAAGCTGCGTCAGCATTTCGAGGCTGCTGATTGAAGTTGCAGTTATTCAACTAAGTCCATTTACCGTTAAAGAAAAACAAGGCTGATATTTAGTTATGAGACCGACAAGAATATGCACCAACCTTACACAGTACAATACCTCACCATAACAGGTTCATTAAAATATATATTATAGTATTAATGTTTTATTAATTATTTGTTATACGCAGGATAGTTATTTGTGATTATAAATAACCAATAGTAAACCGCAGACCTAAAAAACGCTATTATTTAAAATACCGGAGCTGCCGGAGTTTTATGGCGCTATTTGACTATTGGATTTTGATAAAATATCAAGTAATGAAACCTGAAAAAATAAAGTCCGGGCTATTGATGCTATGTAGTTTTTTAAGCCTGATATTTTGTTTTTTTCGGCCACCAAATCACCCTGCGGTTCTCGGCAAAGAAAAACAAAACGCTCCTGCTGGCTGCGACGTCATTCACTGGGCAAAATGGTCTAAGTTTTCGGGATCAAATGCAACCGGAACCATCGACGAAGGTAACGGGAGTTCGGTTGACATATCCATGTCGTCGAACTTTGATTTTTCGTCGACGCCTGAGATTTACAATTATTTCACCTTCAGTTATTATGCGTCCCCTCCCCCAAACGACACCGTTCCTAAAACAACCTGGTCTGCCGGTGGCGGAGGGTCAACAAACATGACTTTTTCGCACCAGGTAACCAATCCTGTTTTATTGATTTCGTCGTTAGGGCAATTCGGCCTGCGTGCTACACTGGGTTTCTCATTACCTTATGTAATTTTATACGACGGTGGCGGAATGACTTTTGACACTGGCTTTTCCATAACCGGCGAAGAAGGGTACGCCATCATTATGTTTCCCGGAAGTTTTAAGAGTGTGGTTATTACGTCAACAACGCCCGAAGATTATACCAACATTACCTGGGGCCTGGGAGTACCCGCGTTTGCTGTAAATATTACAGAAACCGCATCTCCCTGCGGCAGCACAACGGCAACTGCCAGCGGCGGCTTAAGCTATAAGTGGAATGGCGGCGATAGTCCATCCAGCGCCACCAATACCTTTCATACCAGCGGCCGCTATATTGTAACAGTTAAGGATGCGAGTGGGTGTTCGGTATCGGCATCAAAACAAATTGATGTTCGTTCATCACCCACGCTTTCAGTTAAAGGTAATTTTACCGGGTGCGGAAGCGTAACGGCCACGGCCATTGCTGATAGCGCCGTGAGCTACCTATGGGATGGAGGAGATACGCCAAACAGCGCCGTCAATACTTTCCATACCAGCGGCCTATACACGGTAATAGTTACCGATGCGCACCAATGCCGGGCATCCCGCGGAGTGGATGTTACCATAAATAAAACCGTAGGCCCCGCAATAAATATAACAGCATCACCATCCGGGCCAATTTGCTCGGGCGTCCCGGTAACCTACAGTGCATCATTTTCAAACGGAGGGGATTCGCCAGAGATTAACTGGTTAAAAAACGGTATATCTGTTGGGCCCGGCAATACTTATACCGCAACCGACCTGGTAGATGGCGATATAATTCAATGCACGTTAAAGAGTCATGTCCCTTGCGCTGTACCTGCCACATTGACGAGTAATAGCATCATTGCCGATGTTAAAGCAATACCGGCCATTACTTTTCCTCAAAAATTTGTGATAGATGGCCGCTCATCTTCGGTTCAGTTAAACCCCGTAATCAGCGGCAACATAGCAAGTTGTTTATGGACGCCCGCCGAAGGTTTGAGCAACCCAAATATCCCTAACCCTATTGCTAACCCCGCATCCACAACAGATTACACCTTAACTGTAATTTCACCAGCAGGCTGTCAAACTACGGCAACTGCAAGCGTTTTGGTTTCAAAAATTCTCATAATCCCTAACACATTTACACCTAATGGCGACAGCATTAACGATACCTGGGAAATTGCGAACCTGGCTATTTACCCAAAAGTGACTGTTGATATCTACACTCGCTACGGAGCAAATATATACCACTCCATCGGTTATGCCCGCCCATGGAACGGGCTTTACAACGGCAAAAAGCTGCCGGTGGGTACCTATTACTATATAATTAACCTCAATGATGAAGCACAAAGCGTTAAAAGCGGATGGGTGGCTATTTTACGGTAAGCGTAGCAATTCTGCAAAATTACAATTCTGTAAACGGCACCAAACTGTCCTCTACAATCAACCCGCTTTTGCAAAAGCCAAGTAAATTCGGCCCCTCCAACCGTTCATATAACTCTTCCAAATCTTTATCACTCCCGGTTTTACAGATAACGAAAGTATCAGCACCCATACTGCTTAACGCTGCTCCATATTTGTCAATCAACAGCCATAAATCGTTGCTTAAGGCCGGAGCAGCTAATCGGTAGAAACCTGTTTTCCTGAGGTTGTCCGCATAAGTTTTCACTGCATAAACCTCGATGATTTTGTTTAGCCGTTGGGTGAATGGCGCCAGGTCAGTAGCCGGAATAACGGCTTCTATTGTCAGCATCACCAGGTCACTAATATCAGTACGAGCAACGTTCAGGCTCCTTACGTCATAGCTCCGCTTGTTAAAATGGATGAGGATCTGCCCAACAAGGCCTTTTTTGTCCTCGGCATAGATCGAAAAGATGGTTGGGTTGGTGGCGATGGCTTTTTTCATTTGATTTGGTGATAAAATAAAAAAGCCTCCCGGGTTGTCCGGGAGGCTGATGATATATTTTGCTTTAGTTAAGACAATATCAGGACACTCCCGTAATAATTGGAATAATCAGGACAACGACAATAATAATTGCGTTAAGGATGTTGCTATATAAACTGTTCGTTGCCATCGGGCTGCAAAATAGTAAAATCAAATCAACTGTTAAAATCTTTTTCAGTGCTTATCGTCTAATTGCTTAGAGTTTACTTACCAGCTCCGCTATCCTATTTGAAATGCCAACTTCATTGTCATACCAGGCAACCACTTTTACCAATTTACCAATAGTTTTGGTAAGGCCGCCATCAACAATTGAGGAATGGGTATTACCGAGGATATCTGATGATACCATTGGCTCTTCGGTATATTCCATAATGCCTTTGAGCGAATTTTCGGCATAATGTTTAAACAGTTTGTTCAGGTCGGCAACGGATACTTCTTTTTTTAAATTGACGGACAAATCAACTATCGAAGCATCAATTACCGGAACCCGGTAGGAATAGCCATCCATTTTACCTTTTAAGTTGGGCAGCACATCGCCGATGGCTTTAGCCGCACCGGTAGTTGTGGGGATAATGGAATAAGTTGCTGCCCTTGCCCTGCGCAAATCCTTATGGGGGGCATCCTGCAAGTTTTGATCGGCGGTAAAGGCATGTACGGTAATCATATAGCCAGATTCAACGCCGAATTCTTTATCGAGTATATACAGTATCGGTGCGATACTGCCTGTAGTGCAGGATGCCGTTGAATAAATGAAGTCCTCTCCTATCAGCTCGTTGTTTACCCCATGCACAATTGTTTTTACGCCACCGGTGGCGGGCGCTGTTATCAATACTTTTTTTGCACCTGCAGTGATATGTGATTGGGCCGCTACTCTGTCCGTAAACCGCCCGGTTGATTCTACCACTACATCGATACCTAAATCTTTCCATGGCAATTTTTCAGGGTCGCGTTCGCTTAGCAACTTTATCCGTTTTCCGTTAACGGAGATAGCGTCGCCGTCAGCGAACACGTCTCCCGGAAAACGCCCGTGTGCAGTATCGTATTTAAGCAAGTGCGTTAACGTTTTAATATCTGTTAAGTCGTTTACGGCCACAACTTCTATCTCCGGTTTGTTTTGTAATGCCCTGAGGGTCATCCGGCCAATTCGGCCAAATCCATTAATTGCAATTTTCATTTTGTTTGATCTATTAGTATACTGTAATTCTTGTTAAATAAGTTCGTTCGCACCGGGTGCCTTGAGCGCTGTTTTAAATGCCCGGCGATAATCAGAAGGCGTGGTCATTAAATGCCGCAGGAATGTGCGCCGCATAGATACGAGCCCACCCAAGCCGCATTTTTCGGCGATGCTTTCGAGCGACAAATTGGTATCTTCGAGGTATTTCCGGGCGGTTTCAACTCTCAGTTTTTCTATAAATTTAGCTGGTGGCAAGCCGGTTTGTTTATGAAATACGCGCGTAAAATTCCTTGGACTCATATTCAGATGATCAGCCATACGTACTACATCTAAAGACTCATGCAGATTTTCGCTAAACCAGCTATTTAATTTTTCGGCAATGCTTGAGCTTTCACAAACCGGCAGCAAACTGGCAAACTGCACCTGGAAACCGGGGCGGCTTAAATAAAAAACCAATTTCCGGGCTACCCTAATAGCAATATCTTTTCCGTGGTCTTCTTCTACCAGGGCGAGCGCAAGGTCAATTCCGGATGATACTCCGCCCGAGGTATAAATGTTTCCGTCATTAGTGTAAAATGGATTGGAGTTTACCTCTACAAGGGGATATTCCCTGGTTAGCTTTTCGCTTAAATCCCAATGCGTAGTTGCTTTTTTACCGTTTAAGATGCCTGCTTTGGCTAAGGCAAAAGCCCCTCCGCAAACTGAACCAATACGGCGTGTGTTGCTCTCGTTAACAGCCGCCAGCCAATTAAAAAACTCTTCGTATTCGGGCTTTTTTAGATTTTGAAAATCGTTGCCTGCAACAATAAGTGTATCCACAGGTATGTTAAGGTCCATGGCGCAATATTGGGTGGTTATCTCAAAACCGGCCTGGGTCATCACTTTTTTGTTCCGGGTGGGCGATACAACAAACACATCATAACCATTTTTTGAACCAGACAAAGCCAAACACTTATCGGCATGGGTAAAAACATCGGCCGGGCCGGCAAAATTAATAATTGTATTCCCCGACATCGCCACAATTACCACACGTTTCGTTTGCGTATGATTCGGCTTTAAACTGTCATCATCATTCATAAAACAAATTTACAATTTAAGTTAGTTGTCTCAAAGGACATAAATTATACAATTTAGGCCAAGGCGCAAGATTACCTGAAACAATTCCCTGCAATCCTCTTTTTGGCTAAAACAAAAGCAGATCTGGCTAAATCTGTCGTGCTATCACCCCCTACCTTTGGTTTATCAAAACGAAAGAAAATTAAATCCATAAAAACATCAGTTATGAGAGTATTTATTACAGGGGCTACAGGTTTCGTTGGCACGGCGGTTGTCAAGGAATTACTGGGAGCAGGTCACCATGTATTGGGATTGGCACGATCGGATGCATCGGCCGAAAAACTGAAAGCAGCCGGGGCAGAAGTTCACCGCGGTGATTTAGAGGACCTGGAAAGTTTACGCCGTGGAGCAGCAGCAGCAGATGGCGTTATCCATTGCGGTTTTATTCACGATTTTTCGCGGTTTGCGGAAGTTTGCGAGGTGGATAAACTGGCTATCAGGGCCATGGCTGATGTGTTGGTTGGTTCCGAAAAACCGCTGGTTATTACTTCGGGTACTGCGCTGGTTAGTCCGGGTAAGTTAGCTACTGAAGATATTATCCCCGAATTTCATCCCGCGTTTCCACGGGCCTCCGAGCGGGAAGCCGATGCCGCCGCCGCCCGTGGTGTACGCACAGCGGTGGTCCGCCTTTCGCCGTCGGTTCATGGTGATGGCGATTTACATGGATTTGTACCGATAGTGATCAACATCGCCAAAGAAAAAGGTTTTTCGGCCTACACAGGCGAAGGGCAAAATCGCTGGAATGCCGTACACCGCCTGGACGCCGCGCTATTGTACCGGCTGGCCATTGAAAAATGGGCCGAACCGGGAACAAGGTACCACGCTGCGGCCGAGCAGGAGATTCCTTTTAAATCCATAGCAGAAGCCATTGGCAAACAATTGGGTATACCCGTTAAATCCATATCGGAGGAAGCAGCAGCCGGACATTTCGGGTGGTTTGTTCGCTTTGCCGGCATCGATGCCCCTGCCTCTAACAAAATTACACAAGAACGTTTGGACTGGCACCCATCGCAGACTATCTTACTGGAAGATATGGAAAATGGCGTTTATGCCAACGTTTAAATCGAAATAATCTATGAAAATCATAATTACCGGTTCCTTAGGGAACATCAGCAAGCCGCTGACGCAAACATTGGTTAGCCAGGGCCATGCGGTAACAGTTGTTAGCAGTAATCCGCAAAAAAAAGCAGCTATTGAAGCCCTGGGAGCCGGGGCTGCAATTGGCTCGATAGCCGATGTGGATTTCCTGACCAACACGTTTACCGGTGCGGATGCCGCTTACGTGATGATCCCCCTGAGTTTTACAGACCCCGACCTGGGCAATTATTTACGCCGAATGGCGCAGAATTACCTGCAAGCGCTGCAAAAGGCAGAAGTTAAGCGGGTGGTGTTAATGAGCGGCTGGGCAGCCAACCTAATAAAGGGAGAAAACGTAGAAAACGTTTTTGATGCGCTTACCGGCGCTTCCATTACCATTATGCGGCCTGGCTCTTTCTATACCAACTTTTATCAATCTATTGACCTGATGAAGGGTAAGGGACTGATAGGCAAATTCTTAACTTTACGCTATTCGGGGCTTGGGGCGCTGCTCACCGGAAAGACCGGCTTGCTGATGGGTAACTGTGGCGGTGAAGACCGTATCATTTTTGTTTCGCCAAAGGATATTGCAGATGCTGTGGCCGAAGAACTGCTACTGTACCCCAATAAAACAACCATCCGCTATGTGGGCAGCGAAGAAATGCCCTGTAACGAAGCCGCCCGTATCATTGGAACGGCTGTGGGTAAACCCTGGTTAAAATGGGTGTTACTATCCGATAAGGAAATGCTGCGGGGGCTAAAAATGGCTAAAGTTCCCGAAAAGCTGGCTGAAACTTTAGTGGAAATGCAAGCTGTAATGCACAGTGGCAAAACGCTGGAAAATTTTCATAAAAGTCAACCCAAAATGGGCAAAGTTAAATTGGTTGAATTTGCCAAAGAGTTTGCAGCCGTATACAATAAAGAATAATTACCTTGTGCTATGAGCAGCAACCAGCTTTTCAGATTTAAAACCATTACAGAATACCACCGGGCAGCGGGCTTACCCAATCCAGCGCATCCGCTCATTAGCGTGGTGCGTATGGATGATATTAAAATGCCCATTGTCGAGGGACCCTTCAGCCTGATCTTTGATTTTTATTCCATTTCGATGAAAAGGGTTACCCATGTTAAATTCAAATATGGGCAGCAATCCAGTGATTTTGATGAGGGCGTGTTGTTCTTTATGGCGCCGGGGCAGGTATTTGGAATCGAAAAAATTGAAGAGGGTGCTGTGCACCGTCCTCATGGATGGATGATTTTGATCCATCCTGATTTTTTATGGAACACGCCGCTGGCCAAAACCATTAAACAATACGAATATTTTGATTATTCCGTTTATGAGGCGCTTTACCTTTCCAATAAAGAGGAAACCATGCTTACGGCCATTACCGACAATATTGAGCAGGAATATCATGCCAATATTGATAAATTTAGCCAAAGCGTTATTATAGCACAACTGGAGCTGATGCTCACGTACGCCGAAAGGTTTTACCAGCGCCAGTTCATCACCCGCAAAATTGCCAGTCATGAAATACTTACCCGACTGGAAGACCTAATTTCCGCCTATTTTAAAAGCGATGCGCTCGCCAAGCAGGGTCTGCCCACGGTAGCCATCATTGCCGAAACCCTGAATGTTTCGCCGGGCTATTTGAGTGGCCTGCTCAAAACATTAACAGGGCAAACCACCCAGCAGCACCTGCACCATAAACTAATCGAACTGGCCAAAGAAAAACTATCTACCACCAATTTAACCGTTAGCGAAATTGCCTACGAACTGGGGTTTGAACATTTGCAATCGTTCAGTAAGTTGTTTAAGGCGAAGACCAACTTTTCGCCTTTGGAGTTTAGGCAGGCGTTTAATTGAGGTCAGAATAAATTTCACTTGGAATGTATAATTTCGGGGTGTATTAAAAATCATCCAAAACAAAAATTGCATCCTGAGGTTGCTCTATAAATTTTTTCAACTTGGCAACAAAAAAACAACCTGCAACTGTAAGGTCATTTGGTATATCAAAGCTCATTCTCATTTTAGGCTTAGGCGTGCTGCTGTGTGGCGAGGCATTTTTCGGCTACCGGCTGCATACGCTGTCCGATCAGCAGGAACAATTTAAAAAGGATTATAGTACGCTCAATAACATTACTTTCGGCGTTTTTTCGGTTGACCAATGGCGCGATAAAATCGCGGCTATTATTAATCGACAGGTGAAAAATTTCACCCTTACACCGAAACAGCAGCAGGATTTGCAGGTGGAGGTTGAGCAGATATTACACGGATTAATTAATAAAGCCGTGCACCTGATTAATAAACCGCAAAAATCCATCGGCGGAAAACTGAAGAAAGCGGCTTTTAATGCGATGGTGAATACTGACAAAATACAGGCCCAGGTGCCTGAATTTGCACGCACCATCATCGCCAAAGTAAATAACCCGGACAGCAAGGCCAGGCTAAGCGACCTGGCTACCAGTAAATTGAACCAACTGGAACACCAAACCTTCGACAGTACATCCAACGCCAACACGCAGGTAACCAGCCACATGTATAAAAAATACCATGTATCCAACTCCGCTGAGTTTAATAAAAAGTTAAATACTTCACTGGCCGAGATACGGACCACAACCTATTACTATTGCTTTGCCATGCTGGGCTGCATCATTATTGTGCTTGGCATTTGGTGGTTGTTACGTAAAAATGTAGAACTGCACGCTACGCTGTTTATTCTTTCGCTGCTATTTGCCTTTATATTGCTGCTGGTAGGGCTTACTGCGTCAATGATTGAGGTAGATGCCCGCATCAGTACCTTAAACTTCACGCTGCTTGGCGAAAAAGTTGTTTTTGACAATCAGGTACTATTTTTTCAAAGCAAAAGTATTTTAGATGTAGTGGTAGTGTTGGTAAAACAACCTAAGATGGATTCGATACTGGTGGGTATTTTAATTTTGGTGTTCAGCATCCTCTTCCCATGTATGAAATTAATATGCACAGGAATCCATCTTTTAAGCAAGCGAAAAATAGCCGAAAACAAAGTCATCATCTACTTTGCGTTTAAATCGGGCAAATGGAGCATGGCCGATGTGATGGTGATAGCCATCCTGATGACCTATATTGGTTTAAATGGCATATTACAAAGTCAGTTGTCCAATTTAAACATCCATAATAATGCACTTACGGTTATTACTACCAATAACACCGCGCTGCAGCCTGGTTATATTATTTTTGTTGGCTTTGTACTTTTCGGCCTTTTGCTGTCAACTATATTAAAATATATTACGCCTTATGATGCCACGTAAAAAAGCAGCGGCGAATGAACTATTTTTACTTATGCCTGGTATGCCGCCTAAGGGCCTGCTTTAAAATATTCCCATGTCTGTCAATAAACCAACGCTCCTCTGCGCTTTCGTAATCAAAATGGCCTTCCGCATCGGTTTGTACGCTCCACGAATGGTGAAGCACCATGGTTAAGTTTTTTTTAATGGTTGTTGTGCGGCCTATTTGCCAGCTTTTATTACCGGCGCCGGCACTGGTGTGAATGGCATCAATCACCTCGAAATTATACGATAATGTTGCCAGTATGCCGTAGTCCCTGTCGTCAATTACAACATATTTAGGGGTGGTTGCTATCAGGTTCCACCGGGCTTTATAGGTAACGGAATCCACCAAATTGAATGTGCTATCCTGGTACTCATCAATAGAGCCCCCGCCCAGCTCGGTTGGTATCAATTTAAAGGGAATATGAAATAACTTTTTATTTTTAAAAGCCGACAAATTGACGGCGGGCAATTCACTGTATTGTCCGTTGCATTCGTATGGAAAAACCTCTTTTGGCAAACTATCCAGATGCAACATTAGCTGGCCGCTATCCGTTTGCGGGTAAACCTTTTTAACTACGCTGTCCTTTTTAATTATAGGTGGCAAAACTGCTTTAGTAATAACGTTTTGTTTTTTAACGGTTTTAGTATCGTGCTGCATGCAAGCCCCTGCTAACAGTAAAACTGCAAGGCAAATTGTTAAGTATTTCACCATCGTACTAAAATAAAGGAATTTATCAGTTTGACAGCGCCGCTGCAACCAACAAATCCAGGTTAAGCGGCGCACTAACCCCGGCCGATAAACGGTACCGATCCTGAATATAGTGACCTTCGTTGTAAGCAAGCCAAACCTTTTTTTGCTCGTCCTGCCATGAAATAATCTTTAATGGCAAATCAAGCGCCGCCACGGGATTTTCAATCATGATGGCTCCGCCGGCACGCGGATTACCAAACAAAATAAACTCCAGCGGCCCAATTTGCAGACCTGCACTTTGCAACTCTGCCTGTTGATTAATCCTGGCGTAAATTGTAAGGCCTTTACTTTGCAGAAACGACACCAGGCGGCCAATCGTTTCATCAACTGTAAAGCTGCTTTCTTTAACAATTACTCCTTGTATGTCAAACATAAGTCCTGCTTTTTAAAGGTAAATATAATGAGAAAGATCTGCTTCGCCATATCCGGAATATCGTAGAAACTATGTAAAAATTCGAAATACCGTTAACAAGCATTAAAGAGATTAAAGATAAAACACTGATAGTTAGAATGATATACCAATGGCATACTTTGTGCATCTCTAAATTTGTTAATAATATCATTATGGGCAACTCATCAGGCAAAGACATTAACGAAGCGGAGAACAAATCGCTCCATAAAAGATCGATAAAACAGTCGGTATCCTTTAAAGGGCGCTTGTTTTCATCGTACCTTTACGCATTGCAACTGCTTTATATTTTTTACAAATAAAACGGAAATGAAAAAATTAATTCATTCAATCATCGGTTTCTGGATTGCAAGGCAATTGAAGAAGCCGCACTACTAATTTACTCTCCCCATAAAAAATTCAGCAAAGTATCCTGAACTTGCGGCACCTGCTTTTCTCCCAGCTAATGACCTCTATCCTAAATCACAACATTAACAGTTGCATAATTTGTAACCGGTCTATTTTTCTTTGGTTATAACTGAGCTACGTCTTAATTTTAGTTTGATGTTATCTCACTCATGCTCCAATTTTTACCAGCTCGCCGGTTATGGCCTGCCGGCTCTTACGCCAGGCATTGTAAATAAATGTCAACAGCATCAGCAACAGGACAATGACGAGGATAACTGCGATAAAAAGAAATGTAGCCTTATTGGCCAGCAGTTGCCCTTGCAAGCCAAGTGCCTTTGCAAGCGATGCATTTGCCAAGGCCGATACCTGATCTGTCGGGTAGCCTTTTGATTGGAATAATTGCTTGAAATTGTCGAGCCACTCGTTGGTTTGCTCGTCGGTGCCGGTGAGATGTGCTAAAAAGCTTTCCTTATATAATTGATTATAATATAGCTGCAAATTATAAAAGCCTGCACCTGCATTGAGTAATGCGGTAAAACGGGCGTAGGCCGCCACAACCAAACCGGTGATGCCGGTAGTTTGCGGCACCGACGTTAATATAAAAATAACAATAGGCGCAAACAGCACACCAGATGCAGCTCCCTGGAAAAACAAGGGTAATACCAAATCGTTAAAAGCCAGGTCGGGCGTGAATATAAAGTACATCCAAACGTGGTATAACAACAGCATCAGGAAGCCGGCAGCTAAAAAGACGGGGATTGATTGTTTATTTTTTACGATGACCCTTTCGGAGATGATCATGAAGAAGATAAGCCCTGCTATATTACATAATGCCAAAACCATTAACTGCATAGTGCTCCATTGCAGCACTGCAGCGGTGTAACCAAAAACCAGGTTAATGCTTTCCTTCATCCCGTAATAAAGTGCCAACAGGATGAGACCGATCCAAAACTTGCGATATTTAAAAACACTTAAATTAATGAGCGGGCGTTTTACTGTGAGTTCACGGCATAGATATAAAAGTATGCCTGCTATGGTGATGATGGCTGATAGCACAATTCGCTTATCGGTAAACCAGTAATATTTGGAGCCATAAATCATTGTATAAGCCAGCCCGCCGGCTGCGGTTATAAAAAAAATAGCGCCCGGCCAGTCTACCTGGTACAAAGGATACGGCCTGACGCCGGATTTGGCGCTAAAACCTAACAGGATAACGCAAAGCGTAAACACCTGGAATAATACCAGGTAATAATAGATATTAGTAAAATCGGAATTTAACGACACCTGCGAGGCAACAATGCCAATAAGCACCCCGCTGCTCAATACAGTGCCATAAAATATATAAGAGGCGATAACCACCCGGCCGTCGGGTTTTAAAAAGCCGGATATTAACGTAAGCATACTTGCTGCTACGCAACAAACCACCATCCCCTGCAAAAATCTGATGATAAAAAACAAAATGATATTAGTGGTAACCATGCACGCCAGCGACAAAACAATTCCACAGAAAATTATAAACAACAGGTAATATTTCATCTCGAAATACCTTAAAAACCGCACTTGTACGGGTAACATGGTTAATATGCCGGCGTAGCAAATTTGTATGCTGAAGCTTATATCTTCGGGCTGTGCGCCTAAGTAAGAGATGACATAGTTTTGGCTTAGCGCGAAGGTTGCAAACTGCATAATCGCCGATAGCAGGATGAGAAATAATGATATGCGTACGCCCCAACTCCAACCCGCAAGCCAGGGCTTTAAATAGTTGGGCGCGTTCATATATTATCCTTTCTTTTAACAGATACCAGCACATTCATACCTGCTTTTACCGGGGTAATATCCTTGCTGGTGAACCTTATTTTTACCGGCACGCGCTGGACAATTTTTACGAAGTTACCGGTCGCGTTATCGGGAGGAAGCAGGGAAAACTTGGCGCCGGTGGAAGCGGATATGGCTTCAATTTTACCCTTGTAAATTTTATTATCTATCGCATCAACAGCAATTTCTACAGGCTGGCCCACATACATGCCGTTTACCTGCGTTTCTTTAAAGTTGGCTGTTATCCATTTGTCTTTTTCATTGACGATGGAAACCAGCGGCTGTCCCGGCTGAATTTGTTGCCCTTCCTGTATGGTTTTTCGCCCCATGCGGCCGGTATATGGTGCCCGGATAATGGTATATTCCAGGTTAATACGGGCCAGTTGTAGTTCTGCCGTTTTCCTTTTAAGGTCGGCGGCTAATAATGCTTTGCGCGATTTTAGTTCGGAAATTTTAGCGTAACTCACTTTAAGGTTGTTTTGCGCGCCGCTATAGTCGCTTAAAGAAACATCATAACGCGACTGCACCGATTCGAGATCAGCACCTGTAACCGCCTCTTCCTTCACCAGGTTTTTGTAACGTTTAATATCGGCCTGCTGCAATACCAGCCGGGCCTTTGCACCGTCAATCTGGTCTTTATTTACCAGCGTACCAGTTTCGGCCGAGGCAATGCTTGCCGAAAGTACGGCCAATTGGGCATTGGCATCGTCAACCGCCGCTTCGGCCTCGGTTACTTTTTCGCGGTATTCGCGGTCATCCAATATCACTATGGTATCCCCTGCCCTGGCTGCCTGGTGTTCTTCAAATCGCACTTGTTTTATATAACCTCCTACCCGCGCCGAAATGGGGTTGATGTACGATTCAACCTGGGCATCGTTTGTTTCTAAATATTTTTCGCCCCTTAAAAAGTAATTGGCCAGGTAATAAATGGCAACAGCAATTACTGCTATCGCTATAACGGATAAGATTAAATTACCCGGATTAATTTTTGATTTTGCTGGAGTTTCCATAATCGTTTACAGATTGAATAGATCTTTATAATTTTCCTGATGTGTATAGTAACTGATAGTAAATAAATTGTGCGGTTGTTTGTGCCTGTACCAGGTTAAACCGTGCTTCCTGGTACAAATTGTCGGCATCCAGCAAGTCCGTAAGCAGGGCCAGCTGGTTAAAATATTTGGCGCTTACTATTTTGTAATTCACCCTTGCCTGTTCAATTGATTTTTCGCTAACGGTTATCCGGTTTAGCGCTTCACGGTATTTTATCAGTAACCCGGTGGCTGTTTGCCGTGTATTGTCGCTGATGTTTTTCTGCACATATTGCAATTCCTGCAGCCGGATTTTGCCGGCGGCCATTTTGTTTTTGTTGAGATAGCGCGACGAAATATTGTATTGAATTTTCAAACCCACAAACCCAATAGAATAAGCCTGGTCAACCGGGGGGTAAAAGATGGTGTTGGGATAGCTTAGGCCATAGGCGGTAAACAACGCTACGGTTGGCGAGTAATTACTTTTAATACCACTTATTCGAGCATTTTGAATTTGGATGTTATAGGCTATCCTGTTTACATCGAACGCATTTTTATCGGCACTGGCAACGATGGGTAACAGTGTATCAACTACCGGGCGGGGCATTGCTGCCGAATCGGATGGGTAAATCTTCAACGTATCGGGCAGGTTGAGCAATACGTTGAGTTTTTGATTGCTAATGGTGATATCATTTTCAGTTTGCTCCAGGTTTAACTTTACGGCAGATAAATTCAATTCGGCGCGAAGCACATCGCTGCGGGTGACTTTTTGATTGTTGTATAAAGCATTAATGTTTTTCAGCCTGGTTTGTGCCCTGATTACCTGTTCTTCAATAAAACGTTTTTGATCGTTAAGCCTCACCATCCCAAGGTATTGCGCTGCAACCTGCAAACTTATATTGGCCGATTGTTCCTGTGTGTTTATACCGGAAAGTCCTTTTTTATTGACCTGCTCAGCTTCAAACGCCTTTTGCCTACCCCCCGAATAAAGGTTAAATGTTGCCGACAAGCTGGCATCCGCGCCGTTGGAGCTTGGCCTTTTGGGCACTGATTTAGCATCGCCTAAAAAATCGTTGTATAATGTTAAACTGGTAAAACGCTGGTAGTCGCCGCCAGCCAATATGGTGGGCAGTTCCGCAATTTTGGCATCTTTTAAATCGGCGTTGCTGGCGTTTTCTTCACTTTGGGCTGCTTTTATTAAGCTGTTATTCGCTTTGGCCAGGGTAATGGCGCCTTGCAGTGAAAGATGACTAACAGTATCTGTTTTAATGCTTTGCTCCGCATATAATGCAGCCGGAAACATTAAAAAAAAGCACAAAAAGATCCTGGTAAGCCTGCAAAGCGCAAGCTTTAAAGTTATAAATTTCATGATGTTTTTTTTATTTAATCCTAAAGGATGTGGTTCATATAGATAGCTTTACATGTTTAAATTATTAAACCCTGCATCAATTATATATCGCACTAAAAGCGTTATTGCCCGTTTCCAGCATGCACAGCGTGGTGGGTTTTTCAAATTTCATTTTTATAGCATTATCTGTAGAGAAAATAGCCGTATCCCGATAGGATAAATACTGCCCATTGGCAGTTAAGCCGCCGTTTAAAACAAACAGGATAATATTCTTTGCCGGCGTTGTGGCCTCAATTTCGAAAGTGGTTCGAGCTTCAAATGTCCCGATTCGCAGCCAGCTTTTACGATTACCAACGCTATCGGTTTCGGGTGCCATCAACGTATAAAAGCGCCCATTTTCGGGTTGTGACGGGGCCGAATGAAATTCGTACATCTTATCATTGACGGCCGAGGATAACCAGATTTCCAGGAATTCGGCCTCATCGTTTTCACCGCTGCTGTGTATTACCGATTGCAACAATTCTGTGCCAGGGTTTACCAGCAACGTATCGTGCCCGTTTAGCACGGTTCGGTATCCCGATGAATCGAAATAATCGGCGCTCCCGTTTAACATCATCCTTATAATTTGCATAGGGGCGCCTACATAGTTTTCAACCTCCTGTCCGCCGGGCGACATCATTTTATTATCAAACCGAATAACCTGGCCCCATCCGGTATTTGCCGGCGGGTAAACTACCGGATATAGGGAATGGTAGGTTTTTACGCCTCCCATATCGGTAAACTTCCTGTTTTTTTCTGCAACGTATTTCATAAGCTCCTTTAATTAAAGGGATAAATTCTATTCCCTTATCGTACAGTACAAATGTCCGTACATTCAAACTCTTAAAAAGGTTGATATGGCGGTAGTTTTAGTCGAAATGTCGGTCAGGAGGAGAGATTAGAGGTTGGAGATAAGAGATCGGAGGTTACTGGTTAGAAATACGAGGTTAAACAGTTAATTCTCCTCTGTGACGCTTTCCATCATATCCGCTAATTTATTCTTAATTCTAACTAAACTCCAATCACCAACCTCTTATCTCTTATCTCTTATCTCTTATCTCTTACCTCTTATCTCTACTACCTCAATCCTTTGCGATACTCCAATGGTGAAATCCCTTCATGCGTTTTAAAAAACTTGCCAAATACCGATTGATCCGAAAAATGAAGCCGGTCGCTTATTTGCGCTATACCGAGATCCTTGTTTTGCAACAGCACTTTAGCCTCCAGCACAATTGCCTTGTCAATCCACTCTCCGGCTGTTTTGCCAGTTTGCCGTTTTATCACTTCCGAAAGATATTTGGGTGTAACATTCAAATTATCAGCGTAAAAGCTAACTGATCTTTGTCGCCAAAACTCTTTGGTAAGCAGATTTCGGAATTTAATAAACATTGAGTTGCTATCGTCGGGCCGGGTGGTATTTATACTCCTGCTTTTATGCAGCGCATCTATTTCATGTATCAACAGGTAGATATAGCCCCGCATTAATGCCGATTCGTGCGAGTGGGCGTGGTCATACGTTGTCCTGATCAGGTCAAATACAGGGTTAATCCGCGCTAAATCTGCTACTTCCAGCTTTAATGCGTGCAGGTCGTTATCTTCAAAAAAACGATAACGGTTAAGGTAGAAGATATCAGCGCGGGGCTCTAACAAAAACTTATCGGTAAAAAACAGCACCTCCATTTGCGGCTTTGTTGCGGCCTCACTAAAACTGCGGGTAACATTTGGCGCTACGGTAATTATCGCCGGCCCCGTAATAGCCACCGCGGTTAAATCGGCCTGCAGGTTTATGACGCCTTCCTGAAGTAACAAAATAGCGTAAGTTTCCGTGCGAAACGGCTCGTCTGTAAACAGAGGCTGTTTGCCGGCAGCCACAAAGAAATAATCATTTCTTTTGACCGCCAGGTCAAAAGCCTTTTGCAGCTTTCCGATGGAATATGTGCTGATCTCGTCCATTAGTTAAATTTAACTATTTAACCCAAAACTCGTCCGTATAATTATCGATAAACGGATGCTCGTGTGTTTTTGCCAAACTATCACGAATGCCCTCTAAAACCAAAACCGGCAATTCTGTCTCCAGGTAAGGAAAGAGTTCGCGTTCCTCAAAACGAATGTGGTTTTTCAGTAATTCCGCAAAAAAATCATATTCTTTTTTAGTGTTTAGCCCGTTTTCAATAATCTGTTGAAACCATCGGGTCAATATCCGGTGATCATCTCTCCCTTTGTCCGTTAGCCGGCATTGCAACCGGTTAAACAGCAATTCTTCTTCCTCTTGAAAATGTTGTTTTAAATGTTCCTCCCAAAAAAATTGCACATATTTATCTATCCGGTCAAAAGCTATTTCGTTTTTAAGGCCTTGTTTTATTTTCCAGCAAAACAACAAACCACCGTGATGATCGCGGGAAAATGTGATGATATAATCGCTTCGTTTTATGGGGTTGGTTTTCATAGTTGATGTAGTTTTTGTAACTCCGGTACTCCCTTTGCCTTTTACCCTTTTTGCCAATATGTGTCGCATAGACGAGTCACCCCCGATCTTCTCCGGCTTTAAGCGGATCGACCACCCCGATCTACTTCGCAGATAGGGAAAAACGCATCGTTTTACACAATAACGTTCTTAACATCCTTCATTACAGCCAATTTACTTTGAAACATTATCGCCATCAGCTCTGCCCGCTTCTTTGCATCTTCGGCCACGGCGCCTTTAAAATGGGTATCTACCGCCTGGCTAAACAATTGCAGCCAGCGGTTAAAATGAGCGGCGTTAATTAACAACGGCGCATGCTTGGCAAAAGGATTTCCTTTAAAACCGGGCGCGCCGAACAAAGCCGCGTTCCAAAAGGCATACATTTTATCCAGGTGTGGTTGCCAGTCGTCCTTTATCACAGCCAAAAATACCGGCCCTAATATTTCATCGGCGCGTACGCGGGTATAAAAATCATCTACCAGCGCTTTTATTGAATTTATGTCAATTATGTCGTTCATCATATTTATACAAGTTTTATGCTTTATTCGCGGTTATCTTATATCCGGTCCCAATATAAAATATCCCAACTCCCAAATCACCACAATCATTCCATAATCACCGCAATTTCAAAAACTAAATCAAAACAACTTCACCGCCAGCGATGTGATAATAAAATAACCCGTCCAGGCAGCAAACAGAATAATGCCCACCAGCAGCCACCAGGGGATACTTTGCGGTGTTTCACTGCCGTGTAGCATAAACGTTTTTTGGTCGCCTTTGCTGTAGGCGTTAATCATCAAAGGTAACACACCTTCCACAATTTCGTCTTTTCTAATTCCTTCAATCGCAATAGCCGGACCGTTACGTACCACAAAAGGGATAAATTTTACACCCTCCTTACCATGCTGATCTTTACTTACAACTTTTAAAGTATGGCTGCCATCCACCAGTTTGCGGGTGTCCAAATCAAAAGCTACCGGGGCGGGGAATTCTCCTACCGGCACCGCCTCATCATCAATAAATAACGTAACAAAACTTTGGCTTCGCATTTTTCAATCGTTTAGTATCATATTTTTTATATGCTGACTGTCTTTTTCAGCTGGTTTTACCAGGCATTTTATGGTGGCGATAAGCACATACAGGGTAATCGCAATCATTATCGCTACTATCAAATAATCCCATGTGTTATCAGGACCGGGCCCGTGTGCGATGCCCTGCAACACTTTAGGCTGTTGCTTTTTACAGGCTTCACAGGCTATAGTTTTACTTCCGGCAAGCAATAATATTGCTGTTAAAAAGTATTTTTCTGCAATATGTTGCTTCGTTTTCATTTGGATTTTTTTAATGATGCGATAATTTTCGCTACTTCTTCTTCGGTTACTTTTTTCGAATTATTGCCCCAGTTGCCCCGTTCGTGGTTGATAATGGCAGCTATTTCGCCGGGACTTAAATTGTTGTTGGTACCCACCGGCGGCATTATGCCATAGCCTTCACTTACCCGGCCATTATAGCCCTGCATAATAATGGTTACCTGCACTTCGGGGTTATCATTTAAAACAACCTTGCTGCCTTTTAACGGCGGGAAAGCGCCAAGCAGTCCTTCGCCATTGCCCTGGTGACAGGTTTGACAATTGGTTGCGTATAGGGCCTCGCCGTTATAAGCTGGTTTCGCAGGCGTATTTTTGCCGGGACTATTTGTTGCTGCCGCGGCTTCGTTTTTTGCGTAGAGAAAGATGGGCGCGGGCTTACCGCCGGGCAACGGCACCTGTTTTAACGATTTTAAATAAGCCAGCAAAGCCAGCGCCCGATGCGAGGCAACAATCTTCCCGGTGATGCCTTTCCGGAATTCTTCGGGCACATTTACCGTTACATCCTCCGGGAAATTATAATCTTTCACCTCGAACAACCATGCATACGATGGCATCACAGATGCCGCAACAACCGACCTTGGATTGTATAAATGCATCAGGTGCCATACGGTGCTTGGCTGGCGGTTGCCGATATTGGTCAAATCGGGGCCGGTACGTTCTGACCCCATCAGGGTGGCGGTGTTTCGCCAAACATCCATACGCTCGTTGCGGGCGTAATCAGCAGCAATGCCCGGGCGCAGACCCCAAACTTTGTCCATATCCACATTTCGTACCTGCTGGGTATGGCATGCTATGCAACCTTCGGCTATAAAAACGATCTTACCCTCTGTTTCAAGCTTGGTTAAGGGTCTGCTGCCGGGGAGCGGTGCATTGTTCCGCTGGATATCCAAAGCAGGGATAATGGCCACAAACATTGTTAACGCCACGAAGAAACATAATGCCAGCGCGAAAAGTAGTTTATGATTGTTGTACATGACTGTTTTATTTAAGCTATTGGATTAACCTTTAGTGTATCCGCCTGTTCTATCCGCTCAAAAATTTCCTGCTTAATTTCGGCTTCGGTTTTAGTGTCCACCATGGTATACATGTTCCAGGCGAAAATTAAGTGCGATCCCCACATCAGCGAGCCACCAATGGCCCGCCATAGCCAGTAGGGTGCCATCATAATTAAACCATCAATAAAGGGTTTGCCTTGTACCCATGCCATTCCTTTCAGGGTACCGCCAATCATCAGCGGGATGGTGTAAAACAGAATGCCAATCAAGGCCATCCAAAAGTGGGCGCCTACCAGGCCCTGCCTGGGCTCCCGGCCTGTTAGCCGGGGCACAAGCGTATAAATGCAGGCCCATAGCATAAAAGCAATGATGCCATACATAGTGATATGCGAATGCGCAACCGTAAAATCAGTGAAATGCCAAACCAAATTGGTGCTGCGGAAAGCTTCGGCGGTGCCTTGCGTAGAGCCTGTGAAGTAAAAGATAATACCCGTGAGGTAAAACGGCAACGTATAGCTGCGCGAAATTTTGTTGTAGTTGCCTCTGAAGGTCATCAGGAAATTAGTGGTGCCCGAAAATACCGGGATCAGCATACCCATACTACCTACAATTGCTACCGTTTGTAACCACCATGGGATGGAACTAAAGATAAAATGGTGCGTGCCGATAAGCGTGTAAAACAATATCTGCGACCAAAACGCCAGTATCCCTAAACTATAGGAGTAAATAGGCGTGTTGAGTTGCTGCGGTAAAAAATAATAAATGAGCCCGAGGTTAAACAGCATAAACCACATTCCCACTGCCTGGTGCATGTAATAGCCTTGTATTATGGTTTCGCCCAGGCCGTTTTGCCACCAGGGGATGTAGCCGACGGTTACAATTACTGTTAGGAACATCATAGCGGCGATGATGTACCAGTTGGATATATAAATCTCCTTTGTTTTGCGGCTGGCGATGGTTTGGATAAAATTGATCAGCGTGATAACGATGCCTAAGGCAAACAGCCCCATCACAGGCCAGGTATATTCACGGTATTCGCCGCCGCTGTTATTGATGCCGGCCATAAGCGATAAACTGCCTGCAATAACGGCAGTGTTAAGGAGGACAAGCGTTTGATACCCTTTTTTTATACTGAAAATGGCAGCGTTGCTAACCGTAGTTACCACATAATAGCCCAAACCGATCATTGCCAGCGACGACCATCCCCAAAACACCATATTGGTATGCACGGGCCGCAAACGGCCGAAACTTAGCCAGCTTACATGGTCAACATCGGGCGATACGAATTTGATACCCAGGTACTCCCCTATTGATGTACCAACTACCAGCCAAAAGGTTGCCGTGCCTAAAAACCATATAATCAACTTCACCACTGCCTGATCGACGTCGTGTTTTTTTGCGGCGCGGCGTTTTGATGCAAAAAAACGGATGGTGTTTACTTCAGTAATATTGTGTACCATCCCCTTTTCGTCTGCTGGTTTTTGATTGCCCGCCAGTTCGGCATTATTCAGGGTAAAGTCAAGCGCTTTTTTGCGTTTAAGCATTTCCTCGTAAAAGGCGTCGTTACAATCAACCATTTCGGTTATGTATTTGGCTTCCTTCCAAAGGCGCTGGTAACGGGTTTTTTTTACGAGGCTATTTAATTTAATGCAGATAAAAAACACGGCTGCAATGATAGGCAATAATACCAGCGCAAGCATAATCAGCATACCCGGGCTTGTTAATACACCATTATCTCCGGCGGGTATTTGGGCATTTGCCCGTATCGCAATAACTGTGAATGCGATTGATAGTAGCGTGGTTTTTATGCCTGTTGCTGAATTTTTAGGGGGATTAACCAACCTTGTGTGTTTTTTGCGGCCGCGTTTTACCAGGCGACTAATTTGCTGTTTATCAAGGTTGCTTACCTGTTGCGACTGCCTGTCTTTATCCATTTCGGTAATTTCCGCAGTTTCTTTTTGAAGCCGCAATGCCAAACGCAATAGCCATATCACTAATAAAAGGATTAAAAAAATACCTGATACGCTATAAAAGTTGATTTCCATGTCAAATAGTTTACACAATTAAACTGCAATTTTCACGGGCTGCATACCTGTATGCCTGTGATATACCGGCAGGCTGAAATAAAATATAGAACCGCCCCGCGTCCCATTTTCGGCACGTACCGAACCACCATGGCCGCTGATGATGTCTTTCACCATGAAAAGCCCCAGGCCCCTGCTATCACGTGGGCGGATGGATTTTTCGTGGCCACGATAGAATTTCTGAAATATCATTTCTTCCTGCCCTGCGGGTATTCCCACGCCCTGATCTGCCACAGCAACTTCCACATAATTGTGATCTATTGTTGCATTTATAGAAATGTGTGAAGAGTAGTCCGAAAAGTTGACCGCATTAGTGACGTAATTGGTAAATACCTGGATAATTTTGTATTTATCGGCCTTTACCCAAACCGAACCCGAAGTGCTTTTACTGAAACGATGTTGCGGAAATAAGGTTCTCATTTCGTTTATCATGATGTTTATCAGCTCATCCAGGTCGAACACGGTTAAATTGTAGCAGGATGGGTGTTGCCCGTTTGGTGCGGGTGTCATATATTCGTCAAGCAGATTTGTTATGCAGTTAACTTGCATATCCAAACTGTTCAGCAGTTTAAGTGCGGATTTATCAGGTTTGCCCGCAAACATATTGATGAGCATCTGAACATTTAATTTAATAACCGTTAAAGGGTTACGCATTTCGTGATTTACAATGGCCAGGCTCACGCATTCCTCGCCGGTTTGCTGGCTAATGTCTTCTATTACGCCAATCATTTGGTCGGGTGTGCCCCAACGGCGGTAGTATAAAATACCGGTAACACGCAAGCATTTAACCTGCCGGGCAGGGGTAATGATATTTACCTTTGTTTCGAAATGGGTTCCGGTTGCCAGGGCATGTTTAAAAGCGCGGATCAATTGGATGGCCTGCAGCGGCAACATTAAGTTCAAAATGCCGCTTAAGTCATCGCCCTGGGTTTTAGTCGCTTCAAGTATCTTTTTAGCCCTTGTACAAAATGATATTTTGCCGGATTGCAATGACAGTTTCCAGCATCCCTTAAAGATGCCGGTATGGGTATGTTGTAAGGTAATTTTTGGCCCGATAGCGGTCATTTTGGTGGCTTCCGTCGTCATCCTTTTTCATTAATTTTAATGATGTAAAGGTCCGTCGGAATGCGGGTTTAATCAATGTATAGATTAAGGTTAAGGTGGTATCGATTAATGGTTTCGGAGCATTTTTGTAGAGACGCAATACTTTGCGTCTCCGCATACCGGTAGACGATATAAATGCGGATATGTAGGGTTATACATGTCGTAGAGCGAATGTCCGGGAGACGCGAAGTATCGCGTCTCTACATTTTAGGGCTAAAACTCGTGCTTTTTTATGCCCAGTTTTTTAATTTTTGAATGCAGCGTAGTGGGCTGCACTTCCAGTATTTCGGCAGCGCCACCGGCGCCGCTTATTTTCCCGTTGCATTTTTTTAATACGGACAGTATATGCTCGCGGGCGTTATCATCAATAGATTTAGGCCTGGCTGCTTCGTAATAATTTGTTGCTGGCTGGGTATTATTGTTATAAAGCCGTGGCAGCGATATTTCTTTTATCATCGGTCCTGCCGAAAGCAGGATAGTGCGCTCCATTAAGTGTTCCAATTCGCGCACGTTACCTGGCCAGTGATAGGCGGTTAGCTGATCTAAAGCATAGTCAGAAAGACCTGTAATAGTTTTCCCGTTTTTACTGGAAAAATGTTTGATGAAATGATTAGCCAATGCTACTATGTCGTCCTTACGCTCGCGTAACGGCGGTATGATTATGGGGAAAACATACAAACGGTAATACAAATCCAAACGAAAACGGCCTTCCTCCACTTCTTTTTCGAGCACCCGATTAGTGGCTGCAATAATTCTTACGTTTATTTTTATAGGGGCCTTACCGCCTATGCGTTCTATTTCCTGCTCCTGCAATACACGGAGTAATTTTACCTGCAGTTCGGCGGGCATTTCGCCTATCTCATCTAAAAAAATAGTGCCTTTATCTGCTTGTTCAAATTTGCCGATACGTTTTTCTATCGCGCCTGTAAATGCCCCTTTTTCGTGACCAAACAATTCTGACTCTATCAAATTTGCCGGTAGCGATGCGCAATTTACGGTTACCAACTGGTTTTTATTTCTTGCTGATAATTGATGGATGCTTTTGGCGATTCGTTCTTTGCCTGTACCGCTTTCGCCAAGTATCAGCACCGAGGTATCCAGCGGCGCTACTACCGATACCATATCCTGTACAGCCAGCATCTGATGACTTTTAACAATCATGTTTTCAAAACCCTTTACTTCGGCGTTAAAAGCCGGCTTACTTTCAGGATAGGGTTTTATTTTGCTTAGCGGCCTGTCAAAATCCTGTTTTAAAATAATACCGTCCATTGCGTTCATCAGCGGCCATTGCAGGCGGCTCAGTAACGATAAATGATCGGCCGAGTAGCCGTCGCTTTTACGGCTATAATACGCACAGTTGATAATACTCCCGTTTGGCATTAATAACGGGAATAACAGCATCGATTTTAACCTGAAGGTATTGGCAATTACTTTTTTTAAGGCATATCGTTTTAACTCATTATCAAATTCAACATCGTTAAAAAAACCGGCTTTTGTAGTAACGGGTATTAGTTGTTGTAACCTCTTTAGCTCGTCGGGACTTAAATTGGTCATTGTTAAAAACTCCTTGATCCCAATTGATTGATACTCATCAAAACCCGTTCTGAAAAAGTTAAGACCATCGTATAAAAACTCTCCCAGGGTTTCGGTAGTGATGCTCAAATAATCAAACGGAACGTGCGGCTGCAACCCGCGCGCAATCTTTAATAATTTTTTCTCCCATTCCGTCGGTTCGTCTGCCGCTTTGCTTATCAATTGCTCCAGTTCTTTTTCCTGCCGCAGCTTTGACTCCAAACTATTTTGATGACGGTAAAATGCAACATCAAGGGTAATCAACAACTCTTTTTCTCTAAATGGTTTAACCATAAAACCATAAGGCTGGGTGGTTTTTGCTTTCTCTAAAATACTTTCCTGAAAATTGGCAGAAAGGTAAACGAAGGCTATATTTTGAGCCGTTAGAGTTTTGGCCAGGTCGATGCCGCTTAAAGGGCCTTTTAAAAAAATATCCAATAAAACCATTTCGGGTTTTTGTTCCTCAATAAGCGCCAGTGCTTCCTTAACCGAATCGGCAATGCCGCAAACTTTATAGCCGGCACGGGTTAATATCAGCTTTAAATCAAGCGCTACCATTGACTCATCTTCTACTATTAATATCTTTTTCATATTGATGTTTACCCTAAATATTTTTTTCTGCTATTTGATTGCCCGAAAGAATTTCTGCCAGTTGAAATTCAATGCTTACAGTAGTGCCAGCCTTGCTTTTTATTTCAAAAGTCCCCCCCAACTGCTTGCTCAAAGCCTTCATCATCTCCATACCTAAAGAACTGGCGGTTCTAATATCAAAATCATCCGGCAATCCCTTGCCATTATCGGCAATGGTTAAAAGCAATGTGTCTATCCCTATTATCTGGAGGGCTATTATCACCGCCCCACCGTTACCTGCAAAAGCGTATTTAATGGCATTGGTAATTGCTTCGTTCAATATCAATCCCAACGGCACCGCCTGCGCCAGATCCATTTTTATAGGTTCCACCAATTGTTCAAAACGAATATTACTTTTTTTAGTGTCAAAACAATCGCGCAGGTAACTAATCAAATCGGTGATGTACGCAGGCATATCAATACTGGCTATGTTAGTGCCGCTATAAAGTTTTTGGTGGATGAGCGAGATGGACTGCACCCGGTTCTGGCTTTCGCGGATGGCATCAATGGCATCGCTATTTTGCAAATAGGCCGATTGGGTGCTGAGCAGGCTCATTACAATTTGCAGGTTATTTTTTACACGATGGTGTACCTCTTTTAAAAGCCAGTCTTTTTCGGTAAGCAGACTTTGAAGTACTTTATTTTGCTCATTGATCTCCAATTGTTTAGCCTGCAGCTGTAAATTAGTGCGCTGTTTAAGCCTGTATCGGCTGTACCCTAAACCCAGCAACACCAGCAACGCTGCTGAGCTGCCAATGAATATATTCCGATTTAGCTTCGCCTGTTGTGTATCTGATTGCGATTGCCTTTCCAACGATGCCAGGTTTTGATCTTTTTCCCTCGCCTGATATTTTGCTTCGAGTGCCTCTGTTTGTTTGTTATGGGAGCTTTTCAAGTTCGAATCTGAGAGTAATTTATATTGAGCGTAGTGTTCAATAGCCGACCGGTATTTTCCCAATGCCAAATCTGCCTGGAACCACCAGTATGCATTCCTGCTTAACGATTGTACAAAATGTTTCTTTTCTAATAAAATGCTATTTTCTACTAAATAAGGATAAGAGAGCTGGTATTGATTAGTTGCCGCATAATATTTTATAAAAGTAAGCAATGCTATCTCGCGCCCGGCCGCATTCGGTTTCGACAAAACCTTCATCTTATCGAAATAAGACTTTGCCTGGCCAAAATCATCAATTTTAATATAATTGAGTACAAACTGGCAGTAGATATCCACACGGGTGGCGGTATCCTTTTCTGAAACATATTTTTCAGGCAACTGTTTCAGTATCGCTAATGCTTCCACGTACTTATATAAGCTGTAATAGCAAACGCCCAGGCCCTGCGAAATAAATATAACCGATGGCTCGTCATTAAACTTCCGGGCTATTTTAAGAGCCTTTAAGCCATAAAATACGGATCGCTCATCGTTTCTTAAATTATAGTACGCAACGCTTGTCCTAACGTATATGGTGCACATTTGTAGGGTGGTATCTTTCAATGCTTCACCTGCTTTTACGGCCAACATCTCGTATTTTAACGAATTAGCCAAATCGCCAGTTTGCGTAAAGTTATTACCAATCAAATCAAATACGTTTTGGATCGGCTGATAGCCGATAGCCCGGTATATGGATAACGCCTCATAGAGATTATTGTTAGAATCGGTAAACTGAGAAGCTTCCTGCTGAAAATCTGCCAGGTCCGTTAGTGTGGTTGCCTGCCGCTCCTTAGCGCCCACTGCTTTAAATAACTGAATAGCTTTTTTATAATATGTTATTTTCAACAGCACATCCTTACCGCTATTCCCATAGTGCTGGCCGATAATAATGTACGCTTCGGCTTCGTTACTAAGGTCATTTATCCGGGTAAACAATGTTAAGGCTTGTTGCGACAATTTAAATCCGCTTTTATTGTCGCCTTTTTTATTGGCTATCAGAGCTGCCATCAACAAACAATTACCCTGGCTTTTAACATCATTTATTTTAATACTTAACTGTTCGGCCTGTTTCATTAAAGCATCGGCATTTTTTATATCATTGTTATTTGCGCCCGATTTAAGGATCAATGTTTTGCTTAAAGCAAGGAGTGATTTTACGCGCGCGGTATCCGTTTGGCTTTTTTGGATATTTAAGACCGGCTGCCGGGCAGCCTCATCAACAGGGTGTTGCGCCGTAACGGTAAGTACGGAAACAAACAACACCACACAAATGATCACCGGTTTAAACATTTCGTTGAATTTACATATAAATTTTGTCTATTTGATTATTTGACAGCACCTTATCTAATTGAAATTCAATGATAATGGTAGTTCCAGCGTTACTTTTTATTTCGAAAGCGCCGCCTAATTGCTTGCTTAGGGCTTTCATCATTTCCATGCCTAACGAACTTGCACCTGGGAAATCAAAATCATCCGGAAGGCCTTTGCCATTATCGGCCACGGTTAGCATCGCTGTGTCGTCACTTATCGATTGCAGCGCTATGATCACCTCGCCCCCGTCGCCCGTAAATGCATATTTTATGGCATTGGTAATGGCTTCATTTAATATCAGGCCAATTGGCATTGCCTGTGCCAGGTCCATCCGTATAAGTTCGATCAGCAGCTCGAAACGGATACCTTGCCGACTGGTGTCGAAACAATCGCGCAGATAGTTCACCAAATCAGCAACATAAACCTGCATATCTATACTGGCTACATCGGTGCCGCTGTATAATTTTTGGTGAATGAGCGATATGGATTGCACCCGGTTGCGACTCTCGCGGATAGCTTCAATTGCATCGTCGTTTTGCAGATAGGCCGATTGTGTATTTAGCAGGCTCATCACAATTTGCAGGTTGTTTTTTACCCTATGGTGTACTTCCTTAAGCAACCAGTCCTTTTCATTCAGCAATTTGTCCTTTTCATTCAATAAATGCTGCAACCTTTTGTTCTGCTCATTTATCTCAGCCTGTTTATTTTGCAGCAACAGGTTGCCGCGCTGTTTTAACCGGTAACGGTTATATCCAACCCCAAGCAGCAAGAGCAACATAACCGAACCGCCCAGTATAACATTGCGGCTGGTTCGGGCCTGTTCAAACTGGCTCTGTTGTAATTGTGCCTGTTTATTAAGAAGCTGTATTTTTGTTTCTTTCAGTTGGAGGTCTTTATCCTTCTGCTTTATATCGTACTTAAGTTGTAATTGCGAAACCTGTTTGTTTTTGGCAAGGGTAAAAACCGAATCATTCAATCGTTTGTATTCCTGGTAATGGTTAATGGCCCCCTGATATTTAGCTAAGCCCGAGTCGGCCCTGAACCAATATAACTGATTGAGTGCTAAAAACCTGAATGTATTACCGGTCTTTTTTGAATTGATATCATCAATCTCCTTTAAAAGGGGATAGCAGCGCGCATATTGTTCGGTGGCCAGGTAGTAACGTACAATAGTTTTAAGAATGGCGCCGTGTAAGCTTTCGGAACCAGCGTATTTTGTTAAACTATCCAATTCCGTTGCATAAGCTTTGGCTTCTTTATATTTTTTATATTTCGTGTAGATATCCAGGAAATCCATATCGATAAAGATATGTGCCTGCGTATCCGTTTTAAAATATCGCATGCCCGAAACAGTTTTGAGCACGCGCAACGCCTCTGCAGGTTTATTTATTTCGTACAGGGCCATCGCAGTGTTTTGGGTTGTATTGGCAACAGAAATCGAATCGCCGTACTTACGCGCTACCACAACTGATTTTTGAAAATATTTTATCGCCTGGCCGAAATTTTTTAAACCATAATAACACAATCCCAGCCGGTTGTACAGCGTGCATACTTGCAATGAAGTATCTCTTTGCTCTTCGGCGGTATTTACAGCCAACAGCTTATATCTTAGCGCATTTTCAACATCCCCCATATCGTCCAATGCATTGCCAAGCAAATCATATACGCCCTGGAGGCTTTTATAGCCAATAGACTGGTAAATTGCCAGGGCCGCCCGAGCGGTCTCAGCCGATTCCCGGTACTTGCTTTGCATTTGCTGAAAATCGGCCAAATCAACCATTGTTGTCGCCCCCCTTTCTTTTTCGCCATTTTTTTGAAACAGCGCCAGTGCTGTTTTAAAGTAAGCCACCTTTTGCTCCATATCTTTACCCTGGTTACCATAATGCTGGCCAATCAATATATTGGCTTCGGCTTCGTCCCCGATATCATTTATTTTGGTAAACAGTGCCAGGGCATGCTGCGCCAACGCTAAGCCTTTATTACTGTCGCCCTTTTTGTTGAAAATAACCGCGACCATTATTGCGGTCCTGCCCTCGCTTTTAATATCTTTTAATTGAAGGCTCAACTGTTCGGCCCGCTTTGCCAAGTTATAGGAACTGTCGATGTCTTTTGCCGTTGCGCCAGGTTTGTCCAAAACTTTGCGGCTTAGAGCAAGCAGCAGCTTTACACGCCCCGTATCCGGCCTGCTTTTTTGGATACGTGAAACCAGTTGCTGCGCCGATAAATCATACAATGACTGCGCTGTAGCCGCTGACGCCGTGACGAATAATAGAAAACAAACGATCAGCAACTTAACCATAGTGATAGATTTAAATGCAAACTTTGCCCGTGTGGTTGTATCATTTAAATATCCGAAAAAAATTCAGTTATACAAACCTACCGCCCGGGCACTATGAAGCACTTTTTCCAGTGGAAATTCAATGGTGAGCGTTACCCCCGAGTTCCCTTTTATCTTAAAGCTTCCGCCTAACTGCTTGCTTAATGCCTTTATCATTTCCATCCCCAATGAGCTTGCTGCTTTAATATCAAAACCATCCGGCAGCCCCCTCCCGTTATCTGCAATGGTTAACATTACTGTTTCGTCGCCAATAACCTGCAATGCTACAATCACCTCTCCGTCTTTTTCGGGAAATGCATACTTTATGGCATTCGTTATACCCTCATTCAATATCAATCCCAGTGGTACCGCCTGTGCAAGGTCCATTTTTATGGGCTCAACCAATTGCTCAAAACGAATCCGCCGTGCCCCGGTATCAAAGCAGTCGCGAAGATAATTAATCAAATCGCCTATATAAGCAGGCATATCAATGCTCGCTACATTAGTGCCGCTATATAATTTTTGATGGATAAGGGATATGGATTGCACCCTGTTTTGGCTTTGACGGATAGCATCAAGCGCATCACCGTTTTGCAGATAGGCTGATTGTGTGCTCAACAAACTCATTACTATTTGCAGGTTATTTTTTTACCCGGTGATGCACTTCTTTAAGCAGCCAGTCTTTTTCGGTAAGCAGTTCGTCCTTTTCGCTTACCAGGCCTTCGAGCGCCAGGTTTTTCTGGTTAATTTCCTGTTGCTTTGCCTGCAATTCAAGGTTGCTGCGCTGCTTGTTCAAATAGCCTTTGTAGGCCAGGCCGGCCATCACCAGCAACATGGCTATCCCGCCAAATGTAATATTCCTTTGCAGATTTGCTTTTTGCAATTCGGCATACTGGTTGCGCCCCTGGCTTTCCAAAAGTTTTATGGCTTGCTCTTTTTTAACGGATTCGTATTTTTCCAGCATATCGGCTATCTGCCTGCTTTTTGTCACACTAAAAAGAGAATCGTTCAGGTTTTTATACTTTTCAAAATAATTGATGGCCGAAATATAATTGCCCGAAGCCGAATCAACCCTGAACTTCATCAGCAAAACTTTGCGAAGACTTACCGGTCGTATCGCGTCTTTGGGCAGTTCCAATAATTTGTTAATATAAAACCCGGCTTTTTGAAATCGTTTGGTGAGCAGGTAAAAGTTACCCAGCGTTTGGTAGTAGTAGATATAATCTGTCCACATTTCGCTGTTGGCGCTGTAAAAATCCTTGTTAAAGTTGGTGATTTTGAAAAGGCGCATCATTTCGAGGTAATATTGTTCGGCTTTATCATATTGCTTCAGGGCCTTATAACAATTGGCAAATTCTTCATTCATATCAACGCTTTGCGCCAGGTTTTGTGGTGGCACTTCCTGCACCGATTTTTTTAGAAAAACAAGCCCGTCAGCGGGCTTACCCTCACTTATGAAGTCGAACACCACGAGACTCATATCGCCATAAAAATCTTCAAATTTTCCTCTTCGCTTTATTATACGAATGGACTGCAATATCTGGCCAAGGCTTTGAGGGTACATACCCAGGTCGGAATAAGCTAAAGCAAGTTTTGAATAATAATAGTCAGACCGGGAAGTATCTGCTGTTGCTTCCATATTTTTCACCAATTCCAGCCGGTAAAATAACTCCCTATGCAAGTCGGGCTTTGATTTATTAATCTCGGCCAATAAATCGTAAGTATCGTTCAGCTTTTTACAGCCGATGGTTTTGTATAGTGATAATACGTGCAACAGCTCGCCTTCGGCCTGATCTGGTTTTCCATCGGCAAAATGAGTTGCTGCTATATTTTGTAAGGTCTCAGTTTCCGCTTGCTTGCTACCGATTTGCTTAAACAGCGCGTGGGCCTGTTCAAAACATTGTATTTTGTACGGAATATCGCTTTTATTATCTGCGGGAACCAATATGCCCAGCGCGTTCCAATGCACTGCTTCCTGCTCCTTGTTATTAGTTTGGTGGTAGTAATCAATAATTTGCTTATAACAAGCTTTTGCATGCGGTATGTTGCCCGCCTGCCCGTCGCATAAGGCAGTTAATTCCAAAGTTTTGTTTTTCCATTCAACAAAACGCAAATCATCGCTTAATTTTGCCGCTTCGGCTAAAAACGAGTAGGCACTATCCAGGTCATTTTTATTTTCATTGGGCTTATCTATGTAATATTTGCCCAGTTTCAACAAAAGCGCTATCCTGCTGGTGTCGGGTTTGCTTTTTTTAATAAGCAATGTCCATTCAGCTGGTAAGCTGTTGTTCCGCTCCTGGCCCGAAGCGGCTACAGCTGCCATAAACAAAATAAAGCCGATGAAAAGAGATTTAGACATAGCGTGCTCCTTGTAGCCAGAATGGTTTTGCTTCCGGCAATTTTTTGAACCAGGCATAAGCAGGTTTCACGCTGTAAAATTCCTGCCCGAGAGTCCTGTAATCAATGTATCCGATATGGGTTTTCTTGTACAGATTATGTATTGGTAACCGGCATCAATTATTATTTGCCCGTAAAAAGTATAATATTCCCCGCCGTTTAGCTATTGTTATTGCCTGCAAACCGGGTAACTTTACATTAGTTGTTTATCGAAAACAAATACAACACGAATTGATTATTTTGTACGATACCAGATTTAGTTATGAAAAATATTGTAAAAATACTCGCCATAAAGCAGGTAACACATGATGTTAAATGCTTCCGCTTTGAAAAACCTGCGGGCTACGATTTTGTACCCGGCCAGGCTACCGATGTATCCATTAATAAACCGGGACTGGAAGAGGAACTGAGGCCCTTTACGTTTACGTCACTGGAGAATGAGCCCTACCTGGAATTTACCATTAAGCGATATGAGGCTCATCACGGCATCACCGATAAATTACATCAGCTTGTGCCTGGCGACGAATTAATTATTGCCGATGCCTGGGGCGCAATTGAGTATGAAGGTCCTGGCTACTTTATAGCAGGAGGCGCCGGGATCACGCCTTTTATTGCCATTCTGAGGGCTTTGCATAAAGAAAAAAAAATAGCCGGTAATAAACTTTTCTTCTCCAATAAAACCGCTGCAGATATTATCTATGAGCAGGAACTGGTAGAAATATTAGGTAACAATGTTGTTTTTATTTTGACAAAAGAAAATAACCCGAGCTACGTGCACGGACATATTGATACAGCTTTTATTAAACAAAACGTTAACGACTTTAATAAGCACTTTTATATTTGCGGACCCGATGAGATGGTGATTGATTTGACAAAGCAATTGGAACAGTTGGGGGCTAAAACGGATTCGGTGGTGTTTGAAAAATGATGGAAATGTAGAGACGCGATACTTCGCGTCTCCCACATACGGGTAGAGTAAAAATATAAATATGCTGTCTAATGCTATGGTTGAGCGCATAGCGGGAGGAGACGCGAAGCATCGCGTTTCTACAAAAACAATCAACATGAAAACAATAATCATAACCGGCGCCGACGGTAATTTAGGCACTACCGTTACCAAAACCTTTTTGGATGAAGGATATCAGGTAATTGCAACCGTATCGCGGGAAGCATCAAAAGAAAAGGTGCCCGACCATCCGCAATTGGACGTACATGCCGTTGATTTGACTGATGAAGATGCTACCAGCGCATTTATTATTTCGGTAATTGAAAAGTATCAGACAATAGACGCAGCGCTACTATTAGTCGGTGGTTTTGCTGTGGGCGATATAGAAGCGACCTCAGGTGCTGATCTGAAGAAAATGTATGCGCTGAATTTTGAGACTGCTTACTATGTGGCACGTCCGCTTTTTGCCCACATGAAAGAAAATGGTAAGGGCCGTATTGTTTTTATCGGTTCGCGCCCGGCTTTAAAGCCTGCCGATGGCAAAGCGATGGTGGCGTACGCCTTGAGTAAATCGCTCCTTTTTAACCTGGCCGAATTGATGAACCAGGACGCCAAAAAAACTAACGTGGTGACCACCGTTGTGGTGCCCAGCACCATTGACACCCCTGTAAACCGCGATGCTATGCCTGGTGCCGACCCGGCTAATTGGGTGAAACCACAGCAACTGGCTGATATTATGAAATTTATTTGCAGCGATACCGCGGATGTGTTGCGGGAAACAGTATTGAAAGTGTATAATAACGCTTAGCAATAGAAGCCAAAGGACAAGAAACAAGAGTTAAGACGAAAGGTTCAATCTGATCAGATTGAACAGGCTTCTAACTTGATTCCCGGTTCTTGTCCTCTTGATTCTATTCCAGCCATTGGCGATATTTCGTATTTAACAGCCCCCCCTGCGGATATATCGTAGTCAAAACGCGATTGACAATACTTAAAATACTGATAAACAATAAGTTAAAACTTTGGGCATGAAATTAGGATACTCCCTCCTGATTTTAAAATCCGAAGGCAATGAAACAACCACTTAACTTACAAACCTCTGAAGCCCGCCATCACGACCTGCCCTTTGTTATTCATTCTATACGCGGCATAGAGGATAATTATCCTTCTCCAAAAAATGTTCATAGTGATGATCATTTTATGATTGTTTGGGTGACTAAAGGCGCAGGAAATTACAGCATTGGTCAGCAAAAAGGTATAGTAGCCAATAACCACCTTCTTTTTGTTAAACCGGGGCAGTTTAACGACTTTAAGCTTACCCGCGGACTGGAAGGTTATGCCATCTCGTTCACCTCCGCATTTTTAGATCTCGCCGACAAGGATACCGAAAGCATTTTCAATGCACTTTTCCATCTTTTTGCCAATAGTAGCGGTATCGGCATCAACCACGAAACACTGGACGATATGGAATGCATTGTAGCCATGATGGCCCGGGAGTTTACCACCAATAACCTGTACCGAAGCGAAATATTAAAGCGCTATTTTAAAATCTTCCTCATCTACTTATCAAGGCAGTGCGATGTGCCATCGCCAGCATTCCGCCAATCGCGAAATGAGGAACTACTGTACAATTTTATGCAATTGCTTGAGGGTAATTTCAAGACACAAAAAATGGTGGCCGACTATGCTGACCGGTTAGCAGTTACCCCCAATTATTTGAACGAGGTGATAAAAAAGCTCACCGGGCATTCCGCTGGTCATCACATCAGGCAGCGGGTGGCACTGGAAGCGAAACGGCTTTCGGTTTACTCAAACAATTGCATGAAAAATATAGCATACGATTTGGGCTTTTATGACATGGCACACTTCAGCAAATTTTTTAAAAACACTACCGGCATGAATTTCACCGATTTCAAGAAAAAAGACATGGTTTTACAACCCGTTGCCTAATAAGACTATCAATATGAAGGGAACTTATACAAAAAAGAAACTGGTGATAGCAGGCGGCGGTTTTGCGGGATTAAACCTGGCTCAGCGGGTGGCGATTGATAAAAAATACGAGGTTACTTTAGTTGATAAAAACAATTACAACTACTTTACCCCGCTCCTGTACCAGGTGGCTACCAGTTTTCTCGATCCATCGAGCATCAGCTATCCGTTTCGAAAGCTCTTCCGCAATAAGAACATCATTTTCCGTATGGGCGAATTGCTAAGGGTTGACCCGGCACAACAAATTATTTATTTAAAAGACGGCGAAATGCCCTACGATTACCTGGTATTTGCTGCCGGAGCTAAAACAAATTTCTATGGGATTGAAAGCGTGAGAAAAAATGCGGTGTCGATAAAGGGCATTGATGATGCCTTGAGGATGCGGAATGTAATGGTGCAAATATTGGAAACAGCATCAATTACAGCCGATCCCAAAGAAAGAAAAAAGCTGATGACGATAGTAGTAGCCGGCGGCGGCCCCACAGGCGTTGAAGTGGCCGGGATGCTGGCCGAAATGAAAAAGTTTATCCTGCTAAAGGATTATCCTGAATTGAAAGATATCCCCCTTAAAATTTACATAGTTGACGGCGGCCCCAACCTGCTGGCCCCCATGAGTAACAAAACCCATCAGGAAACTTATGATGTTTTTACGAAATTGGGGGTTGAGGTGAAATTAAATAAGCGTGTAACCGGATTTGCGGATGACCTGGTTACGTTTGCAGATGGCGAAGTAATAGCAGCCAAAACGCTAATATGGGCGGCAGGCATCACCGCCAATGTTTTTGAGGGAATCCCGCCAACCAGCCTTGGCCCCTCGCGAAGGATGGTTACCGACGATTTGAACAGGGTGATGGATCTGGATAATATTTGGGCGATCGGTGATATAAGCATTCAATATACCGATCCGCTTTACCCTGGGGGGCATCCGCAACTGGCACAGGTCGCTATACAGCAAGGGCGCACGTTGGCAAAAAATTTCAGGGCACTATCAAAAGGCAAAGCGATGAAACCTTTTAAATATTTCGACAGAGGGGAAATGGCAATTATGGGCCGTCATCACGCCATGGTTGATTTGCTTAAACACCGGGTACATCTCAGAGGCTTTCCAGCCCTGTTTATCTGGTTGTTTGTCCACCTGGTATCGTTGGTAAACTACAACAATAAATTACGCACACTCTACAACTGGGCTATCGCTTTCACCACGCGCGACCAGGCGTTGCGAATGATCTTTAGGACGGATGACTTTGAGTCTGATGCCTGAATACTTCTAATAATATAAAAATAAACAACAAACATCATGATCAAACAACTCAATCCGGGCGCTGCATCCGGCAGGACGGCTGCGCCCTTAATTAATGTTTTAATGCTTATTAAACATTCACTTTTTATCAGTTCACTATTTATCATTTTTATTATGGAAACACTTACTACAGCCAACGCGCAGGATACCCCAACCAAGGCATCATCACAGCAAATGGTTGATGCGCTTCATGCCGCCTTCGGCAAACATCCCAATGCAAGGGCCGTGCACGCCAAGGGTATTATTTTAGAGGGCGATTTTAAACCATCTGCGGAAGCGAAAAAGCTTACTATAGCCGCCCACTTTCAGCACGGAACAATACCGGTTACTTTCAGGTTTTCGGATTTTACCGGCATCCCTGATATTTCGGATATGAACGGCGGCTCAAACCCGCGCGGATTAGCTATTAAGTTTCATTTGCCCGATGGCAGCAGTACTGACATCGTTTCTCATAGTTTTAACGGTTTCCCCACCGCTAATACCGATGAATTTCGCGAACTTTTACTGGCCATTTCCAAAAGCGGACCAGACGCACCACATCCAAACGCGGTTGAGCAGTTTTTAGGAACACACCCGGTTGCGAAAACATTTCTCACTACGCAAAAACCACCGTCGGTAAGTTATGCAACGCTATCTTACTATGGTGTTAACGCATTTAAATTTACCAATGCCGATGGTGAGTCGCATTTCATACGGTATCAGATGATACCAGAAGCTGGCGACGAGTTTTTAACCGCCGACCAGCTTAAGACTGCGGGGCCCGATTATTTATCCATGGAAATTAAGAAACGCGTGGCCGCACATACGCCCATCAGGTTTAATTTCTACGCCCAAGTTGCGGAAGACAGTGACACCATTGATAATCCTTCAATTGCCTGGCCAGATAGCAGAAAGATGGTTTTATTAGGCGTATTAACCATTAAAAGTATAACGCCAAACACACTCGCCGAAGACCATGCTTTGACCTTTAACCCCGGCAACCTCCCTGACGGTATTGAACCCGCCGATCCGATGGTAATTGACCGCAAAAAAATGTACCCCATTTCAGTGGCTGAGCGGAATAATTAATTTTTTGAAAGGCAAGAAACAAGAGGTTAAGACGCAAGAGCCAAGATTTACTTTGACTTTATCTTGATTCTTGACTCTTGGTTTCTTGCCTCATAATGTTTGTCTTCTTGCTTCCCGGCTCTTGATATCCTTACTCTTTCCTTATAGTTCCGGGTGCAAATTAAAGGCCACTCCTAACCTGTTCCATGAGTTAATGGAAACGATAGACAGAATAATATTTGCGGTGGTTTCCTCGCCAAATATTTTTACAGCCTTATCAAATAACTCGTTGGTTACGCCGTGATTAGCTATCAGGGTTACTTGTTCGGTTAGTTCTAAAATAACTTGTTCAGTTTCATTAAACAGATTTGGCGCTTCGCGCCAGGCGCTCATCACAAATATACGCTGTGTTGTCTCGCCATATTTTAATGCGTCCTTAGTATGGCTGTTAATACAATAGGCACAGCCATTAATCTGGGAGGCCCGTATTTTTATCATTTCCCGTTGTATGGGCGTAAGACCGCTGTGAGCCAGCATCTTGTCGAGTTCAATTAACGGCCCGTAGGCATTGGGTAATACTGAACGTAATTTAAATCGTGGTTCCATGGTATATAAATTAAAAAATTACAAAATAAAAGACTTTTTAGGGGCCAGATAATTATCCAAACTCCAATAATAAACAGGAACAGTGTTCAATAACAAACACCCGGCACTATCGGCAAAAACCGAATACGAAAACGGCGCTTTAAATCCCAAAAACAAGGCCATGCACATTGCAAATGTTAATGTTAGCAGGCATCCTGCTATAGCTGCCCATTTTACCTGGTAACCAATCAAAAAAAGTATCCCTATGGCAATTTCGCCAAGCGTAGCTAATAATCCCATGATATCGGCCACCGGTCTGCCTGCAAAAGGCATCAGCGCGTTGGTATAGGTTACAAAGTTAGCCCAGTTACCCCAGCTAACGCCATTGTTGCCAGCTGGGCCAAGCCAGCCCAGGCGGTCGGCAACTGGGATTAAAAAGCCTGCACCCAGGGCCAGCCTGAAATACAATTGCGGAAATTTAAACGTGTTTTTCATTGTATTGTTCAATTAGTTTCGGGGAAAATAAGGCATTAGGCGCCGGGTTTTGCAAGCAAATTGCAGTGTGACATTGAGGCGATAAAAGCGATGCATTTTTTGCCGTTTTTTTTCAAACTCTTCGAGCCTTCGCGGAAATAGATTTTAAAAAGAACGATTACTCAATCTATGCTATATCGCATTAATTATCGCCAATTACGAAATAAAGTAAATATCAACATCAACAAAATTTCATATTATACTGAATAACAATTAATTACATAACATGGCACATATATGGTTATCTATATAATGATACACACATAAACATGAACACTACAAACTCAAAAACCATTGTATTTATAACCGGCGCATTTGTCTCCAGCGATTGCTGGGACAATTGGAAAACATTTTTTGAAAGCAAGGGCTACCGCTGCATTGTACCGCCATGGCCCCATAAAGATGCACCGGCCAATATTCTAAGGCAACGCTATCCCGACCCGAACGTGGCCTCAATGAGATTGGCCACACTTATAAAATATTTTGCCGACGAGGTGAAAAACCTGCCCGAAAAACCAATAGTGATCGGCCATTCCATGGGCGGGCTTATTGTTCAGTTACTGTTGCAGAAAAATCTGGTGGCGGCAGGTGTGGCTATTCACCCGGTAGCTCCACAGGGCGTATTTGTATTTAGTCTGAGTATGCTGAAAGCTGTTTGGGGACCGCTGGGTTATTTCACTTCGGTAAAAAAATCGTTTATGATGTCGTTTAAACAGTGGCAGTTTGGTTTTACCAACGGAATGACGCTGGCTGAACAGAAGGCCGGTTATGAACAATTTGCTATTCCAGAGTCGAAGCTAATTTCGCGCGACGGGATTACCAAAGTTGCCCATGTTGATTTTAAAAAAGCACACCCTCCGCTGCTAATTACTTCCGGCAGCGACGACCATCTCGTGCCGGCAAAGCTTAATTATGCCAATTACAAAAAATACAATTCATTATCTACCACTAATTATAAGGAATTTACCGGGCGCAATCACTTTGTGCTTGGCCAACCTACCTGGCAGGAAGACGCTGAATATATTTTTGAATGGTTACGGCAAACAATATAAGAAAACAGGCGTCGTATTCCGCAACGCAGGGTCCCTTCAGAGACCCTGCGCAAATGGGAATGAAGAATTGATACTTTTGTAACCCGCCCAGTCTATTCTAACTATACCGCTTATTTCAACAAATACTCCAAATCCTCCATACTCAAATTCTTCACAAATCCATCTTCGCCGCCAATCAAACTATCTGATAGTGCTTTTTTCCGTTCCTGCAGGTTCAGTATTTTTTCTTCAATGGTATCGCGACATATCATTTTATAGGCAAACACCTTTTTTGTTTGCCCTATGCGATGCGTGCGGTCAATGGCTTGTTGCTGTACAGCAGTATTCCACCAGGGATCGAACAGGATCACGTAATCGGCGGCTGTTAAGTTAAGGCCCATATTACCGGCCATCAGGCTGATCAGGAAAACGTTTGTAGCATTCCCTTCTTCCTGGAAACTGTTCACCATTTCCATCCGCTGTTTGGGCGGCGTTTGCCCGTCGAAGTGGAAAAACTCCAATCCCTGCTCTTTTAATTCCGTAGCCAACAAATCCAGCATCTTGCTAAACTGCGAGAAAACGAGCACTTTATGCCCTTTCAGGTTATTTTTTAATTCATCAATCAATAATTCAGTTTTGATGGAATCATCGCAGCCAAAACCATCATTTGGCAATAACAAAGGCGAGTTACAAACCTGTCTTAGCTTAGTTATTCCTTGTATAATGGATAGTTTACTCTGTTCAAAACCCTCCTGCTCAATTTCCAGGAATACGGAGCTTCTGATTTGGTCGCGTATATCATTGTAAAAATCCTTTTGCTGCATTCCCATATCGCACCAAAATACCATTTCGGTTTTTTCGGGCAAGTCGGGCGCAACCTGTTCTTTGGTGCGCCTTAGTATAAAGGGCGCGGTTAGCTTTTGCAGCGCCTTTATTTTTACTTCATCGTGGTCGCGGTCAATTGGATCGGCGTAAGTGCGTTTAAAAAACTCGCGGCTGCCAAACATTGCGGGCACCACAAAATTTAGCTGGGAATACAAATCGAAAGTGTTGTTCATTACCGGGGTGCCGCTCAGCGCCACTTTGGTTATGGCACTTATCCGCATAACCGCTTTGGTAGTTAAGGCATACGGGTTTTTAATTTGATGACTTTCATCAACAACTGCCACACAAAACGGTACCGATTCCAAAAAATCGATATCTGATCGCAGGGTACCCAAACTGGTTACAACAATATCATAATTGTCTTTCCTTAAATCTTCCTGATCCCGGCTGCTTCCATAAAACACCACCAGCCTTAAACCGGGTGCAAATTTTTTAAACTCCTGCTGCCAATTATAGATTAATGATGCCGGGCACGCGACCAAATGCTTCATTCCCGGATATTGTTGCAATTGATGAGCCAGGAAACAAATGGTTTGGAGCGTTTTCCCTAACCCCATATCATCGGCCAAACAAGCGCCTGCGCCAATACGGGCCAGCAGGGTTAACCAATCAAACCCGCGCTGCTGATACGGGCGCAGTTGCCCAACCCGTATGGTGCCTGGGATTTCAAACAAGGCTTCTTCGGTGGCCTGCCAGCGGTCCCACATTGCCCACCAGTCATCGGCAACCGCCGGACGGAGTAGCTGAAACGTATCCGCCTCATCCTGCGCGGTAACAGCCATCCACCGTTCAATACGTATCTCATTATCTTTTATTCGCCCGTGCCTGAATATATCTCCATACTTGTTTTGCCAGGCTTCATCCAGTACGCCCAAACTATCATCGGCCAATAGAACGGTATGCTGTCCGGCCAACAAGGTACGTTGTATGGTAAGCAAGGGAATAGCTTCATCGCCAAAGGCAACACGCATCCGTAAACAAAGCTCATGCTCATGTGCGCCTTCGGTTATTTCCATTTCGGTTACTGCTTTATTTTCCGAGAAACGGAAATGCTGCAATAAATCCATGCCCGTTACCCGCACACCTTGCTCCAATAGGGTATGATAGGCCTTCAGAAACCAATTTTTTTTCCGGGCGTCTTCAAATGATAGAAAGAAATAGCCGTTGGCCTGTTTTTCGAAAGCCGGATGAAGATTTTTGAGCAGGCTCCGTAATTCTTCTTCCGCTGCATTGTCGCGCTCAATGGTGTACGCCTCTCCGTTCTTTCGTATCTCCAGTTTTTCCTTAAAACTACCTTCCACCAAAAAACCTTCATAAAGCCATTGCGGGGTGAGCATTAAAAAGGTGTCATTCAATTCATTAATCAAAACCTGGCTTTCAGGCCTGGAGTTAATGGTGTTGTTTTGCAGTAAATTACTCCGGTCTACTTGATAGCTTTCTTCCAGCTTTGCCAGTACTACCCTTCTGAATTCAGCTTCATCGCGACCCGCTTCAACCACAATACTGCTGTTCAGCCATTCCAGCGTTTGATAATCTTTATAGCCGAGCAGTTGATATACATTATCTTTCTCAATCAAAAAATGAGAGCGGTTTAATTCTTCCAGCGCGAGGGTTAGATTTCCTAACTTAACTGTTGTGCTCAGCCCCAATCCCCGCTTTTTCTTTTCGACGCAGAACTGAACCGCCGGTTTTACATTGTGAAATGTACAGGGCGATGTACGCACCCCACCCGATGGGTTTTTAACCTTATGATAACACTTTGTTTTTTCCAGAAAGGGCATTAATACGGCCAAACAACTATGAATTTCCCTGAAAAAAGCCGGCTGAAAATACTGCTCGAACGACTTGCCCGATTGCTTGGCCGCATGGATCGCTTTAAGGCGGCTTTTTAAGGCCGCAATGCCTGTTTGCGTAAAAACCTGCAAGGTGTCTTTTACGGGCTTAGGTTCGGCTTTAAAACGCCGGTTTAATTCGGTGTTACTAAATTCAGCTATTTTATAGTCTATTGATTTGGGGGTTTTAACAACTTCAAAGGATGCTAAAACAATGCCGTCGGTAAGTAGCTTTTGCGGAGATAACAGGATCATATACGGCGGTAAACTTATATAAAGTTGTTTTTATATGCAACGTCAGTTCAGGGTTAGACAAGTAAATCTGCACTTGTCTTTACATCATTTTTTACCAAATACCAGCAGGTACCGCGCGGCAATCGCAGTATCAGTAGTTTAAGAATGATGGATGAAAAAGCCAGAGTTTGAATTAAGACTTTCCCAAATTCAAGATTTGTAAAATATTTATTACAATTTCACAACCTATTGTAAACAGTTCTACGTACAAACCCCTGATTAAACCATTTGATAAATTCATACATGCAAAACAGGGCAATAAACGTTTTATTGGTTGATGACGACCACCTCAACAACTTTATCTCCACCAAATACATTAAAAAGTATTTTGCTAATTCCAATATCACCTCGTGTTTAAACGGAAAAATAGCTATCGACCTTTTAACGGAAAATGAAACAAATAAACCAGGCTTCGTTTACGATTATATTTTGCTCGACTTAAACATGCCGGTAATGAATGGTTGGGAGTTTTTGGACAATTACACGTATTTAAAAATGGAAAAAAAAGAAAAATGTAACGTTTTTCTTTTGACTTCATCGGTACATGCTGAAGATCAAAAAAGGGCGAACAGCTATGGTTTTGTGAAAGATTATGTTATAAAGCCATTATTTTCGGATAAGGTTTGCAAGATATTTAATTTGTCTTAGTTAAAAGCAAAATTGGCGCAAATGATGATCGTTGCGTTTACCTGTCAAATGCCCCAACCATCTTTCAATACCCGCTTCGTATTCAGCGAAGTTATTTTGGCAATATAATCACCCTGGTTCAATTCAGGATCATTCTTCATGGCTTCTATAAGGTCCTTCAATTGTTTATTTTTGAATAAATCTTTTGGGTTGTCAGCTAATCCATCAAAATCAGTCCCAATTCCAACATTGTCATATTGCTTTGTACGTGTTTTGGAATTGATATACTTCATAGTTTGTATCATATAAGGTATACCAAAACGAAATTGTTCGGGCTTAAACTGTTTGGGCATGTTAGCATCGCCGCCAGTTAGCCAAAATACCTCGGCAATAATTCCAATAACCCCGTTACATTCACATATCAAGTCTATTTCCTTATCGCTAACCGAATAGTATTTATAAAAAGGATAGTTTCTGTGATCGTAATATTCATATATCTGTTGTGCACCAGTATGGGTAAAAACAATGGGCCGTGGGTTCAACCCTTTTGCCTTTCTTGCTATCGTCACGTCACGATTAAGCATAAATACCTCGTGCCTGGCTTTGGGTGCTGTGTGTGTCAGGTCTACAATCATACCTACATCCAGCATGGTGGATACCACCTCTACCCCTGTTGGTGATAAACCCCTGTCCTGATCGGGGGTAAACTCCCACTCCATAGCCGGCGTATCCTTGGAATCCGGTGAAATACCATCAACCGGGTACACCAGGTCATTTCTGAAGAAGTGCGCAAGAGTAATCAGGCAAACTCCCATTTTTTTAAACGCCAGCAGGTTTTCTATATATGGTGATTGACCTGGCACCGATGGTGTCATTTTATAGAGCGGCAGCTTTTTGTCTTCGTTTTCCTTTTGTTTTTTTGCCGACACGGCGAAGTTTCGGCCAAGCGCATGCGCTCCTTCTATTGCATGAGCGATGGCTACCGACTTCTTTTCAGGATCATTTAGCGCAGCCTCAAATGCGGTATAGTCGGTAGCAATTACATACTTTATATCGCTTTGCCTGGAGTTCATTTCCGACATCTGGCCGTTCAGCATTTCAATCATACGCTTTACCTGGTCAAAATTGCGGGCATCTTCGTACTCAATTTTGTCTTTAATGTGCAAAAACGGGATAAATTTTATCAGCGGATAAAATACCTTCAATGTGTTCCATTCGCGCTCAGTTGCTTTTTCCAGCAGATAGTGTGAAGCCAGAATTCCGCGCACATTTCCGAAACTAAATTGCCGGTGATTTTCTTGCATAGGGAAAATATTTTCTCCTTTTGCAACCGACCAATGCGCATTCCAAAACTTTTTGCCCCACAGCCACATCTTTTGTGATGGATGACAGTGAAGGTCGATAATTGCAAATTCATTCAAAACAAATGAGTCATCGGCGTCTTTTTCAGATCCCTCTATTTCCTTTGCGGGGATGGCCCATAGAGCCTTTGGCATTATTGATGTTGCGGCGAAGAGAATCGCCATTTTTTTGAGAAATTCCTGTCGTTTAAGATTGTTCATAGCATTACTTTTCTTGTGAGATTTAGATATTGATCAGCAAATGAGCGAGTTATTGCTTACTTATAAAGCTAAAGTTTTTTCTACCAACTACAAATCGTATAAAAACCCTTTCTTTTAGGGTGTTTTTACGGTACTATGTTTTAGTTGGGATTTTATTAACTTGGTCGATCAAATGATTGTCAGCACATACAATAACTAATTACATGAAGCCCGAAATTAAATACATAGAACTAAAAAGCGGCTATAACGACGATGGCCCCGCCTGGATTGGAAAGGTTGAATTTTCAAAAACTGGACAAACGGTTTACTTTAATGGGCATGCGTTTAAAGGTAACGGACATGGGTCGTGCTTTGATGTTGACTCAAAAAAGAGTTATTGGATTTCAGGAATTAAGAAAGACGGGGGAAACCGGCATTGGGCAGGTAAGGGAAAGATAATGATTGATAGAACCATTGTTGATGATTATTTGAATATCAAGGGATGGACAACTCTCGACTTAAATAAATATGAGTTAGTGGATACTGCCAAAACAGATAAGCAAAGATTTACCGCTATTGAGAACGGATCAATATACACTGCTGATACTTTGGATAAGTACCCGGACCTTAAAGCATTATCCATTGACGAATTAAAAAGCGCCGTTGAATATTTGAGAATAAGAGAAAATTACACGAGCCCCAATAATGGCGTAAAATATATCACTGTTAAAAAATTAGAAGCTGAAAAATTATTGGAAGAGCTTGAAAATCAAATTTAAAGTTAAAAATATAACACCCGCTTAACCTTATCCTAAAAAATAAATTTTAGTTTTGTACAACTATCGGCAAACATTTAGCAGCTGGTTTTGTTGTATCTCCACCAATTATAAAATCCCATGACTAAAAGAATATTAATCGTAGAAGATGACTACGATATCCTCTGCATTTTAACCGATTTATTGAACGAAGAGGGCTACGAAGTAGTTGGTCTTAGTTATACGAAATCAATTTTGGATAGCGTTTCGGAGCATCGGCCGCACCTGGTGATGCTTGATTTCTTGCTGCCTGGCATTAATGGAGGCGAACTTTGTCACGAGCTTAAAACAAGTGACAAGTCATCAGAATTACCGGTAATATTGCTTTCGGGCTACCCACGGCTGGTAGAATCGTTAGGCAGTTACGGTTGTGACGCTTTTATAGCAAAGCCATTTGATGTGGATGCAGTGCTGCATACAGTAGAAAGTTGTTTGAGCAGAAGGCACGAATTGGTTTAAAACAGTTTAGGCTTTATAACATTTTTGGGAGAGGATAGTACGACCCGGCAGGTTTTTGACCCAGCGGGTCAAAAAATGTAATGGGACAGAATCTATTCGCACTATCTTTTAACCAGTTATGTAAAGCAATGTTTTCACGAAAGCACCTTAATCAACTGGTCAATATCCCCCACAGTATTATAAATGGATGGCGAGATACGGAACCTGTTTTGATATACCTGTATATTAATACCTGCCGCATCTAATTTGGGCTGAAGTTTAGCTGCTGCATCCTTAAAAGCAAAACTAACAATTGGCGATGTTGAATTTTCGGGAGTCATTGGCCGATAGCCTAATTTAGGCAATTCTTGCTGCAGTTTATCGATCAAGGGTTGGCGGTATCGCTGTATATTATCAACACCTGTTTTTAGCAGATAAGTTAATGATGAGTTAAGGGCCGGAATAGCGGCGTTGCCCAAAGTTCCTACTTCAAAATAGTTGCGGGTTTTATCGCCCTGTACCCAATCGAAAGGGCTGTTACCCGGCGCATCAAACGGAAGGATATGCGATTCCATATCTTTTAGCTGACGATAGCCATATTGGGTTCGCTTTAATAGATGCAACCTATCCCCTCTTACATATAAAAAACCTGCGCCAAAATCGCCCATCAGCCATTTATAGGTGGCACATGCGCAAAAATCAACGCCGCTGGCTTTTACATCTATGGGCACTGCGCCGGCTGCCTGTATGATATCAGCATAAACCAATGCCCCTCGCGAATGGGCAATATCACAAATGGCTTTTAAATCGTGCTGAAAGCCGTTGATCATAGATACCAACGATAAGGCCACCAGCTTTGTTCCAGGTTTAATAGCCACATCATAATCTGCAACGTCAATCCGGTTATTTTTGGGAAGAATGGTGGTAACGTTTACGCCTTGCTTGGCTAATTCTCCGTACAGATATATCGAGCCATCAAAATGATAGGCATCTGTAACAACATGGGCAGTCGTACCAGGGATGCCCAGGTCGTTCACTATTAAATTTTCTCCGACGGTAGTACTCGGCACCCAAGAAATCTCATCTGGTTCGGCGTTAATCAGCCGGGCAAAAAGGGAGCGGGCAATATTACGGTCGCTATCGATATCCTGGGTTGCCCTGCCATTCACCTGCCTGAAATCAAGATATTCTTTAATTTTTTCGGCACTGTGAATACTCATGGGATGGGTGTAGGCGGCATTTAAATAAGTGCCTTTTATGGCAAACAGGTTTTTGGCGGGTAACTCACCGGCATTTGCGCCGGCAGTGACTTTAGCTTCATGGCCTTGGGCAACATTGGTCCATATTCCGGATGCAAAAGGGAGCAGTCCCATAACAGTGAGCAGCTTGCGGCGCGATGAACTGTGATTTTGGTGTTGCCGGCTTTCCTGATTTTTCATCCTTAAATTTCTTTATATCCTGCATTTTGCGAAGCACTTTTCCGCATTGATTTTATCACCACCTAAGTACATTTGGGTGGTGATAATTTAAAAACGTAGTAAGCGGGCAATCAGCGAGCATCCCGCCAATTACATCACTACTTTTACCTTAATCTGCCCGTTCGACAGCGTGCGGATAATCAATTTGTCGCCCGTAGGATAAATAGCCTGTATATCCATATCTTTAATGGCGACTTCTGATTTGATGCCATTGCCCATATCGCGGCTCAGCTCTTTTTGCAGGCGGGTTTTGCTATCTGTTATAAACTGCGTAAAGTTGTAGGTGGCCTTTTGGCGTATCATATCGGTTATTTTACCGTTGAACATCCATTTGGCTACCTTAAGCATCCAGGCTTTGGTTTGCAAATCGAAACTCAAATCAGGAAACGACAATACATGTGTCTTTTGGTCGTAAACTGGTGTACCCACCAGGTAAATAGTACCGGTGCTCGATCCTTTAAAATCAATCTGCATCACAATCTGTTTGCCTATGCCCCAAACCTTGGTTTTATCAACAATGAAGGTATTACCTGCAACTTCGCTGCTTTGGCCGGCCACCTGCTGGTTTACCATATTGGTTAAATGATCATAATTTTCCTGCAGATCAAGGTAAATATTGAAGCCGTTGGCCGGCGTGTATGCCGTTAAGTTGGGCAAAGGCGCAAGCGGTTGCTGTATGCTAACCGTTGTTACAATTGGCTTTGCCGATAAGCCTACCGAAAAATTAAGCTGCGAACCGTTTAAACTAAAGCTGCTTAAACGAACTGTTTGCGGATTTACATACAAATAACCTACGTCGGCTATTTTATACTCGCCGGCTATGTTCTTCCACATTTCGTCAATCATCGGCTTAATATCATAAGCCGCTACTTTTGCATCAACCTGTTTACCCAAATCATTTAGCGGGCCGGTAATGTATTGTATCAGGCGGTCGGTAACATCAATATTTCCCATTAAAACATTGCACCGGTCAATTGGATTGGGTGCCGGATACAAAATGGTTTTGGACTGCAAATGATAATCGGGCATTACATTAATGGTGGAGCGATAAGATATTTCCATCCTCCGCGGTGGCTCGTTGCCCATGCCGCACTGAGCAGATAGCGTTGGTACAATACATTGTGGTCCCTGCCCAAAAAGGGTGGAACATTTGGCACAATACGAGGCTGTGAAACCGTAGGCACCCGTAAACTTTAAATTCACGGTATTATTGCTACCCGTAATAGCAAAGGGCGTACGGGTAAAAGTATAAGCATAACTTAAACCTTCGCACTGATCCTGCTTACCACTATATTTGTTTGGAACAGAATTTTCGGCCTGTACAAAATAGCTTTTCAGTTCGGCAGTAACGGGTACTTCTATATTAGAAACCGGCTGAACTAATTTCGGGATATCAACTTCGGTATTGGCCGGGGCCAGCGGCTTAACAGTGGCGCATGAATAAAACAAGGGCAGTATTAATACCGCTAAAAGTTGTTTAGGACTAAATTTCATAGTTTAAGGAACAAATTATTAACCGTAGTTACGGCTGTAAAAATAATAAAGCTTTCTCTTTTTATTTGATTAAACATTTAAAACAACTTTTTTATTTATCATATTTGAAAGCAGAAACATCCAATCTATTTTATAAACTATCAACATGCAGGAATTAGACGCTACTGTACTTCAAAAGGTAAATTCATGGCTTCAGGGAAGTTATGATGATGCTACAAAACAAGCCATTCAAAGTTTATTGGACCAAAAAGCCTATACCGAGTTAACGGATTCTTTTTACCGTGACCTGGAATTTGGCACCGGCGGGCTTCGTGGTATAATGGGTCCCGGGTCCAATCGTATTAATAAATACACCATCGGCGCCGCGACGCAAGGGCTGGCCAATCACCTTAAAAAGACTTATCCCGGCCAAAAAATTAAAGTGGCAATTGCACACGACAGCCGCAATAATGCCGGTTTATTTTCGCAGATAACGGCTGAAGTCTTTTCGGCAAATGATATATATGTTTACTTTTTTAAGGCGCTGCGTCCCACACCCGAGCTTTCGTTTGCGGTTCGTACGTTAGGCTGCAAAAGTGGTGTGATGCTTACCGCATCGCATAATCCGAAAGAATATAATGGCTATAAGGCCTACGGCGCTGATGGCGGGCAATTTGTTTTCCCCGAGGATACAGCAGTAATGGACGAAGTAGGTGCAATCAGCAGCGTTGATGAGATAAAATTTAACCGCGTTGATGCCAATATTGAAGAGATTGGCGAAGAAATTGATGAATTGTACCTGGAAAAAATCACACAGCTTTCAGTTTCGAAGGATGCTATAAAGCGTCAAAAAGATTTGAAAATTGTATACTCTCCTATTCACGGTACCGGAATCACCCTTGTACCACAAGCGCTAAAGCGTTTCGGTTTCGAGAATGTGATTTTGGTGGATGAGCAAACCACCCCTGATGGCAACTTCCCAACCGTAATTTATCCTAATCCGGAAGAAAAAGAAGCTTTGACCCTGGCCCTTAAAAAAGCGCAGGAAGTGGATGCTGACCTGGTTTTAGCTACCGACCCCGATGCCGACCGGGTGGGTATAGCCGTAAAAAATACCGAAAACGAATTTATCTTACTTAACGGTAACCAAACCGGCGCCATGCTAATAAACTATTTATTAACTGCCTGGCAAGAAAATGGCAAGCTAACCGGCAAGGAGTACATTGTAAAAACCATTGTTACCACCAACTTGATAGAGCAAATTGCCAAAGACAAAAATGTTACGTTTTATAATACCTTAACGGGCTTTAAATACATTGGTGAGCTGATGACTCAATTTCAGGGCAAACAAACTTTTATTGGAGGTGGCGAGGAAAGTTACGGTTACCTAATTGGTGAATTGGTAAGAGATAAGGATGCTGTGGTATCGAGTGCATTTATTGCCGAAATGACGGCCTATTATAAGGATAATGGTAGCAGCCTGTTTGAAGCGCTGGTTGACACCTATATAAAATATGGCTATTATAAAGAGAAATTGATATCCCTTACCAAAAAAGGCAAAACCGGTGCCGAAGAAATTAAGGAGATGATGGAGAAATTCAGGGTGAACCCGCCGGTAAGTTTAGGTGGCTCGCGGGTAGCTACACTTAAGGATTATGAAAAAGGTGTAGAGACCGATTTAATTAGCGGCACAAGCAAGCCAATTGAATTGCCAAAATCTGATGTATTGCAATTTATAACCGAAGACGGCAGCATTGTTTCGGCCAGGCCATCGGGCACCGAACCGAAAATTAAATTCTATTGCAGCGTTAACGGTAAATTGGCAAGCCGGGAAGCTTATCACAAAACGGGAGAACAACTTGACTCGAAAATAGCCGCAATCATGAGCGATTTAGGCGTTTAAAAAAAGAATCAAAAAAAATAAAAAACTCCGGCTCTCCTCCGGAGTTTTTTTTATGCCTCATTTTATCCACTTAGTGTATAAATATACACCAACTTAGTGTATTTATTTCTCACAAATTATCATTAACAAATATTGTTTTTATTTCAAAAATAAATCAAAAAAAAACTTTCATATTTTTTAAATAAAATCAGTTTATTACACGCTTATTATTAACTTTAAATTAATTTATATTTCAAAAAATATTTCACAGCTATTTAATGCAACTTTAAATTTCATCTATTATTTTATCTACCGATAGTAAAATAGCCGTTACAATGCAATAAGGCTATGTAAACAAAACTTTACAGAAATAAATTTCATTTAAAACAAAGTCGTTGTAGGTTTGTCGTTTTAAAGTTTAATTAACTATAAACTAACACACGTATCAATGAAAAAAATTTTACTAATGAATTTGTGCATTTTATTAATAGCATCTACACGGCTATTTGCGCAAAATCATACCGTAACCGGGACAGTTACGGGGAAAGATGATGGTATGCCATTACCCGGAGTAAGTGTAAATGTGAGGGGAACAACTACCGGGACCCAAACCGATGTTAACGGTAAATATTCCATCAATGTACCAGACGGTAGCTCCTTAGCATTTAGCTTTATAGGTTATACTACCCAATACCAACCGGCAACCGGTAGCGTAATAAATGTGGTACTGGTGCAAACCAGCCAGCAGCTTGGCGAAGTGGTGGTAACCGGTGCATTAGGTATCACCCGTACCCGAAACCAGCAAAGCTACGCAGCTCAACAGGTAAGCGGCGATGAAGTGAGCAAACAGCGGTCGGATAACTTTATCGATGGTTTATCGGGCAAGGTATCAGGGTTGGAAATTCGGCAGAACAATGGAATAGGTTCATCGACGAATGTGGTGCTTCGTGGCGTAAAATCCATAACCGGCAATAACCAGGCGCTGTTTGTAATTGATGGCGTGCCTATTGGTAACGAAAACAACAACGGCAGCGACCAAATGCAGGGCTTTGGCGGTTACGACTACGGAAGTCCGGCTTCTGACATCAACCCTGATGATATTGAAAATATTACCGTTTTGAAAGGAGCAGGTGCATCAGCATTGTACGGTTCGCGCGGTAGCAACGGCGTTATTTTAATCACCACCAAAAAAGCCAAAAAAGGGCTGGGAATCATCATTAACTCCACCGTAAGCGTGGGCGAAATTGATAAATCAACCTTTCCCCAATATCAAAAACAATATGGCGCAGGATATGCCCAATATTTCAACTCCGGCAATATTTTTGGCCAAACCAATGCACAGGTAGCCCCCACCGGCGACGATGCATCAAACGGAACCAAATTCGACCCCAGCCTGATGATTTTTCAGTGGGATGCATTCGACCCTACATCACCTAACTATGGAAAAGCTACGCCTTGGGTAGCTGCGAAAAACGACCCTACAACATTTTTCAGAAAGCCGGTGTCTACAGATCAAAGTATCATGATTACCAACGGAGGCGAAAATGGCACCTTTAAATTGGGTTATACCAAGAGCATTGAAAACGGCGTGATCCCTAACAGTAAACTGGATAAAAACCTGGTTGACTTTGGCGCCACTTATAATATTACACCAAAACTGACTGTAGGCGCAAATATTAACTTTTACAATACCAACGGCACCGGCCGCGGCGGAACGGGTTATGACGGCAATAATTCGGATAACCGGAACGTAATGACCAACTTTAGACAATGGTGGGAAACTAACGTGGACGTACAGGAACTGAAAGCGGCTTACGAGCGGACACAATCAAACATTAGCTGGAACATGGCCGATCCGATTGATGGCAATACAGGCCCAGCGTTTTGGAATAACCCTTATTGGGTGGTTGACCATAACTATGAAACCGATACCCGTAACCGCTACCTGGGCAATATTAATTTGAACTATAAGCCCACTAAATGGTTAAGCATTACCGGCCGGACTTCGTTAGATACCTACTCTGAATTGGACGAAGAACGTTACGATGTAGGTAGTATCGGCGTACCTTATTATTCGCGTTATAACCATAACTATTCGGAAACCAATTTCGACCTGTTGGCTAACGTGGATAAAGACTTGAGTAAAGATTTTAACTTAAAGGCGCTGCTGGGTACCAACATCCGTAAAGATTATGATAACAGCATCAGTGCAAGTACTAACGGGGGGCTAATTATCCCTGGTTTGTATTCGTTATCGAACACGCTAAGTGCACCATTATCGCCTACAGAGTACGACGCCAGGAAAGAAGTTGACGGCGTTTTTGCCGGGGCAACCTTAACCTGGAAAAAGATGCTGACTGTAGACGGAACTATCAGGCGCGACAAATCATCTACGCTGCCTTCAAGTAATAATAGCTATTACTACCCTTCGGTATCAGCCGGTTTTGTTTTCTCCGAATTGCTTAAAGACTATACCTGGTTATCATACGGAAAAATAAGGGCCAATTACGCCCAGGTGGGCAGCGATGCACCAATTTACAGCGTTAATGATACCTATTCTATCGTTCCGCCATTCGGTGCTAATCCTCAGGCGGTGTTAAATACTACCAAAAATAATCCCGAACTAAAGCCCGAACAAACCAAAAGCAAGGAAATTGGCCTTGAACTGTCATTCCTAAAAAGCCGTATTGGTTTTGATGCCAGCTACTACAGCACCAATACTTTTGATGAAATATTACCCGTGAATGTGTCGGGTGCAACAGGCTATAGTTTTAAATACTTAAATGCGGGTTCCGTTCAAAACAAAGGGGTGGAGTTTTCTTTAAATGGCACTCCGGTTTTAACCAATAACTTTACCTGGCGGGTTACAGTAAACTTTACAGCTGCCAAAAACAAAGTAACATCGTTGTACACTGATGCAACAGGCAAAGAAGCAAGCAACCTGGAACTTGCTGGTTTCCAGAATGGCGAATCGCTTAACGCGCCGTTGGGTCAGCCCTTCGGCACCATCAGGGGAACTGATTATGTTTACAACTCAAAAGGACAGAAATTAGTTGACGATGACGGGCAATATGAAATTACCGCGAACTCGAACAATAATATTGGCAATACCAACCCCGATTGGACCGGTGGTATTAACAACAGTTTTACTTACAAACACTTCAATTTAAGCTTCCTGATTGATATCCGTCATGGAGGCTCCGTATTCTCGAACGATTTGGCTTATGGCCTGGCTGATGGTATTTATCCGCTAACGGCGTATACCAACGATTTGGGTAACCCTGTTCGTAATACACTGGCCAACGGTGGTGGCTTTATCCGCCCGGGTGTTTACGCCAGCAACGGGCAGCCGAATACCACAAGGGTGACCGCCTATAACTATGGCGACTTTGGCGATGGTTCGGGATTATTGCCGTTATCGGCATTTGTGTATGATGCCAGCTATGTAAAACTGCGCGAAGCCATTATCGGTTATACGCTGCCAACAAGCGCGATAAACAAACTTGGCCCTGTAAAAGAAGTCACCCTACAGCTTATCGGCCGCAATTTATGGATCATCCATAAAAACCTGCCGTATGCCGATCCTGAAGAAGGTTTAAGCTCGGGTAACCTGCAGGGTATACAGGAAGGTGCCTACCCTACTACGCGCACCATAGCATTTAATTTAAAACTACGTTTCTAATCCATCACGATATGAAAAAGACAGCATTAATTTTTGTACTAATGTCCATACTTTCGGCATGTACAAAAGATTTACCGAAATTAAACATCGACCCCAAAAACCCGTCGGTGGTACCATCATACGCCCTGTTTACCGAAGCGGAAAGGTTATTAACCAACACGGTAACATCATCGAGTGTTAATTTAAATATATTTCGCTTAATAGAGCAACAATGGACCGAAACCACCTATTTAAATGAAACAGACTACCAGATAACCTACCGTAAACAGCCAGATGCTATTTGGAGCGCGCTCTATACCGGCGCACTTTCCAACTTCGAAAAAGCAAAATCATTTATCCCTACTGATGTAAAGGATGCCGCAACGCAAAAAAATGAAATTGCGATTGCTGATGTTTTGGAAGTTTACAGCTATTACTACCTGGTTACAACTTTTGGTAACGTACCCTATACCCAGGCGTTGAATATCAACCAGCCCTTCCCTAAATATGATGATGCTGCAACAATTTATACCGCCTTATTGGCGCGTTTAAATAGTGACATTAGCGCCATCAATACTTCGGCAGGTAGTTATGGCAGTGCCGACGTTGTTTATGGTGGTGACCCCGCAAGTTGGATAAAATTTGCCAACACACTAAAGCTTAAAATGGGTATCACCATATCCGATTTTGATAACGTAACCGCAAAATCAACTGTTGAATCGGCAGTAACAGCCGGTGTATTTACTTCAAATGGCGATAACGCGCTGTTTCAATATGTTGCCACACCGCCGAATACAAACCCAATTTGGGTAGACCTGGTACAAAGCCAGCGTCACGACTTTGTGGGCACCAGTCAATTTATTAATTTACTAAATCCTAACACACCAACTCAAGATCCGCGATTGCCCTATTTCTTCGCCGAAAATAACCAGGGTTTATACGTTGGCGCAGATAACGGCTCGGGTGCAGGCAGTTTGGTTTACAGCAAATATTCACTTCCGTCGGGACCGCTCATTACTGATGGGTCAATTGGCAGGCTAACCAACCCCGACTTTCCGGGTTTGCTGCTTGATTATTCAGAGACTGAATTTAACCTCGCCGAAGCCGTAGCAAGAGGCTATACCGTGGGGGGAACTGTTCAATCGCATTACAATGCCGCGATAACCGCATCGATCACTTACTGGGGCGGTTCCGCAACTGATGCGGCCACTTATTTGTTACTGCCTAATGTAGCTTATGCTACTGCCACAGGCAGCACCCCGCTCCAAAAAATTGCAGCGCAAGAATACCTGGCGCTGTATAACCGTGGATGGGATGCCTGGATTATTAACCGCAGGCTCGATTATCCAACGTTGGCGCCACCGCCAAATGCGTTTAGTGCGTTCCCGGTACGTTTTACATACCCCATAAGCGAGCAAAACGTTAATGTTGTTAATTACAACGCGGCGGCGGCAGCTATAGGCGGCGACAAAGTAACTACAAAGCTCTTCTTCGATAAGTTCTAATTAATAGTTAATGAAAAAAAGCTGCCCGCGAGGGGCGGCTTTTTTTATGAATAGACTTCGTTCTAAAAGTCGGCAACACTTTTCTTTTCCAGTTTTTTATGGATATCAAACAGCGCTACCAACGCCGCCGAACCATACCATGGCCTCAGTTCCATCACCAGCGAACCGGCTTTTATAGCAGGGTCCGACTCGGTTAAGGCCTTTGCCTCCTCCACGCTGCTTACATTAAAAATAAAGATACCTTCAACTTCCTTCCCATCTAAAAAAGGTCCGGCAATTAACAATTTGCCCTCATTGGCCAGTCGGATAATGTTTTTCAAATGCGCCTTTTGCAATGCCGCCCTTTGTACCGAATCGGTTAAGCGATTTGGGCCATCCTTCAAAAAAGCCATCACATATTGCCTCATGCCGTAATCATCAGCACCCAGCTTTTTGGCCAGCGCGGCATCATATTGAGGATTCGTACTTTCTGATTTGGATTGGCCGTAGCCAATTTCTGAGACAATCAGCAGAATGAAAAAAAAGAAGATATTTTTCATGATAAATTAAGTTTATCAAATATAATTAAAAACAACATTTCTAAAATTACACCTTAGTAATCCAACTTTAAAATGTAAAACATTAATTATCAATACAATGTCATCAATTCCTTCTTTGTAGTTTGCGAAACTTTTGCTATATTTATACTATATTTCACTAACCAAAAAATCACAGCCATGCCTATCCAGCCCAACCATCTTTCTATATTAGGAATTATCCATACGGCCATTAGTATTTTCGCGCTTTTAGCTGCATTTTATGCTTTGTATAAAGAGGGGAAAATAAACCCATTAAGCGGTACTGGTAAATTGTATGTGCTGTTAACCATTATCACCTGCTTAACTGCTTTACCAATTATGAAGACGGGCCATTTCACCCCTGCCCATGGCGTTGCCGTAATCATTTTAGTATTATTACCTATCGGGATTTACGCCGGCCGGATATTAAAGAACGGTGGCGATTATTTACAGGTAATTGTAATGTCCACAACGCTGATGCTTTCCTGCATCCCGGCAGTTGTTGAAACATTAACCCGGCTACCCATAAGCCACCCGATAGCCGATGGCCCTGCTGACCCGCTGCTAAAAATGTGCCTGAATATCTTATTTACGTTGTATTTTATAGGTGTTATCTACCAGGTAATAAAGATACGATCAAAGAAAAAAAGCGCTAAAACGCCTGATGGTACTGTTAAGCTAACTTAACCAGGTAATTTGCGCTATAGGTCTAAATTGCAAATCATATCCAGCAGCCCGGTGAGGTGTTTAATTGTTGTTAACGGATTCATAATGGCTGTCCGCAGGTAAAATACATCATTTAGCGTTGTGCTTACTATATAATAGCGGCCATCCATTAACAAGTCCTGCAGTATTTTCTGGTTTACATCTTCACCTGTGTTGCTGGATAGATATCTAAAGCAAACAATATTACTTTGTGGCTCGTACGCCAGTTCGAAGCGTTGGTATTTTTTAACTAAATCTGCAAAATCACGCGCAAGCGTATAAAGCGTTTCTACATTTTGTTTAAATACCTCATCGCCATATATCCGCATTAGGGTATAAACGCATACTATATTCACATGCTTGGTGCACTCAAAGGTGCGCTTGCCCGAGTTATGCCATTCCTGCTTTTGTTGGTCGGCCCAAAGGTATTGCGCTTTTTGAGCGAAGGTTTTATAGCTATCGGCCGCCCTTTTATAAATCACTGCTGTAGATAACGCGGGTGTCATCATCATTTTATGAAAATCAACAATAAGGGAATCAGCCATTTCCACACCTTTGAGCAGATGCTTATACAGGGGCGAATAAATTGCCGGAGCACCATGTGCGCCGTCCACATGAAACCAGATATGGTTTTTTGCGGCAAATTCACCAATAGTTTGTAAATCATCATACGCTCCTGTTGACGTTGAACAGGCGCAGCCAATGATACAAAATACATTTTTCCCTGCCTTACGGGCTTCAGCAAAATAGGTATCCAGTAAATCGGTTCGCAATTGAAATCGGTCGTTAACCGGTATTTTAATAATGCCGCCGGTACCCAACCCCATTATTCGTGCAGCACGATCAACTGAGTAATGCGATTCGGCGGACACCATTATCGCCAGGTTATTTTGTTCCCCGCTGCCAGCATCCCAAACATTAGTGGAAGCGGCCCGGGCCGAAAGTAAGGCGGTAAGGTTACCTAAGGTGCCGCCCGAGGTGACGAAACCCGATGCATCGCTGCCGAATCCAAATTTCAGTCCTAAATTTTCGGTAACGATTTTCTCTATCGCATTGCCGGTCATCCCCATCTCGTATACAGCCGCTCCGTTATTTAGAAAACCGCTTAGCAGCGACCCTAACAAAGCCATTGGCGCAGGCGGGGGCACTTGGTGCCCCATATATTTAGGATTGTACAAATTAATAGATCGTGACAAAACATCCTTAAAAAGCCCTTGCGGAGTATCTAATAATGGACTATCAAAATCTTTCGACCAAAAATCAAGCTGATCCTCCGGCGATTTCCAATCAATGGTCAGCAGATCCCCTGCGGATTGGCTCTCAGTTAATTGATCTGCCAGCAAATCAATTAACTGATGCCCATATAACCTAAAATCCTCCGGCGAATATATTTTTTCCGCATCAAAATCCATGGTTGTATTACATTTAGCACAAGATCATTATTGAAGGACCTCAAAAAAATGCCCGTGAAAAATTTAGCATATTAATGTCCAAAAGTACGTTCTACCTCCTCCAGCGACGTTCCCTTGGTTTCGGGCATCATTTTCCAGACGAATAAAAGTTGCAAAACCATCATTACCGTGAAAAATAGAAAAGTATTGCCGCCCCCAAGCTTCTCTGTGAAATAAGGGAAAATGAATGTAATCAGCGCGGCCATCACCCAGTGCGTTGAGCTGCCAAGTGTTTGGCCCTTTGCCCTAACCTTGTTAGGGAAAATTTCGGATATGAACACCCAAATAACCGCACCTTGCGAAAAGGCAAAGAATGCAATAAATAGCGACAAGTAAACGATAATATAGTACCCGCTGAAATTTTGCATGTAAAAGGTATAACTTACCAACCCTAAAGTGGCAATTAAGCCAACCGAACCGATAAACATCAGTTTTCTACGGCCTGTACTATCAATAAAGCGGATCGCAATCATGGTGAACACAAAGTTAACTACACCCAATGCCAATGACGATGCAAGCGAGTCGCCCTTTCCCAAGCCTGTCATAGCAAAAATGCGTGGTGCATAGTACAGAATAGCGTTAATGCCCGATACCTGGTTAAAAAAAGCGATGAGAATTGCCAACCGTATAGGCACCTTGTGCCTGCTGCTAAAAAGCTCGTCGCCTCCTGGCTCTTCAGCCTCCTCTTTATTACTTTTTTTTATGGCAGCCAAATCAGCCTCAAATCCGCTTGGGTTAATTACACTCAATATTTGCCTGGCTTCGTCCTGTCGGCCATCGCGCAACAGCAGCCACCGGGGGCTTTCAGGTATTAACCTTAGTAGCAGCAGAAATATTAACGAGGGAACAGCCATAACGCCAAGCATATAGCGCCATGAATCTGAGCTGCCCGGCCCCAGGATACGCACTATTACCAAATTGGAAAGCAGCGCGATAACTATCCCAAAAACGATATTGAACTGAAACGATACCACTAAGCGGCCTCGTGCAGCAGGCGGCGAAATTTCGGAAATATAAATAGGGGCAATAATGGACGAAGCGCCTACACCTACCCCGCCTATAAACCTAAATATCATAAACAGATACCAGTTGGTAACCACCGAAGTAGCCAATGCCGAAAACAAAAATATTACTGCAATTATTACCAGCGATTTTTTTCGCCCAAGTGCATCAGCTGGGATACGGGCAAAAAAAGCGCCGAAAACCGTGCCTATAATGGCAATAGAGGTAGTGAGTCCCTGTGCCAGCGAACCGAGCTTCCAATAGGTTTGAATGGCTTGCTCGGCGCCCGATATCACTACGGTATCAAACCCAAAAATGAAGCCGCCTATGGCTACGATAATCGCCCAAACGATAACTTTTCGTTGTATCATAAAAAGAGGTTTATAATTGAAGGTTGGCCAAATATAACTTTTATCGTATAAGATGGGGTGTTTTACAAGAAATTAATGTTACTGCTTAATAACACCATTAACAGCATCATATATATAATTCAGCAACGAATAATTGCCTTTTGCATCTTGAAATAGCTGCCATATCATTATGCCACCAGCTTTTGCTAAAGCCAGATGTACTTTTTTGTCGATAGTGGGAATTCCGTTATAATAAACCGTGCCACCTTCAGCAACCCTTGCGCTATCTGCAAGTTCGGCAATGGGATATTTATCAATAATGCTTTTATAACTTATCTCCTGCGGTACGCCGGGGCCAAACCCGTAGCCATAAAACGGCACGCCCAAACTTATTTTTTCTTTGGCAATTCTTCTCACATTAGTCCAGTAATCAACGTCACTTACGGCCATCTCATAAGGTGAATGCTGGCCGGGATCTGATGGCCGCCATGGCCCGGTTTTATCGTACGACATTATGTTTACAAAATCAAATACCTCCAATGCCTTGTCGGGATATTGTTGTTTATAAACAGTGGCTATTGCGGCAGTAAGCATTTTGCCTTGCCGCTTTAGCGCCACAGAAAGGCCGGTAACAAATAATTCGTAGTTGCTATCTACACGCTCCCCCTCCAGGTCAATGTCCGCTCCATCAAGATGATAGTCTACTACTAATTTTACTATATTTTCTATCAGATCATTCCGGTAGTTATCCGAAAGCAGTAACGAATAATACACCGGGGCTAAACCACCGCCAAGCGAAGCCAGCACTCTTACATCATTTTTATGAGCCAGGTTCGTGAAAGCAACTAAACCGGGCAGGGCGCTAAAATTTCCCAAAGCATCCGGATTAATAAACGCAATATTAATATGAGTAACTTTGCTAAAATCGAGGGTTGCTGCTTTACCACTTTCAACATCAGCTTCTCGGACATATCCAACAATCCTGAATTTTAAAGAGGTTACCTGTGCCTGGGCATTGCCGCACAAGTGACACATTGTTATCAGCAACAGGATAATTGCCGCTACTTTAGTTCTGTTTTCCATAAAAATCTTACTAATACCTTTTCGGAAATGTTTTTTTATGTTTACGTTTATCAAGGGTAATTAACGGGCAATTTACAATTATTTCCACGCGCGTTTTTATCCTACACATCAATTATAATATGTCAAAACCCGAAATCAGCCGCCGGAAGGCGCTTCAATTTATAGGTGCATCTGCCGGGATGTCCGTAGTTACAAAAACAAGCGCTAATTTTGGTGAAACTATCTCTATGAAAAAACCCGCTTTTACTTTATGCCTTAACATGGCTACCATCCGGGGGCATAATTTGGGTTTTGTTAAGGAACTGGAGACTGCTGCCACTGCAGGCTTTCGCTCTGTGGAAATTTGGATCGATTCCTTGCAAACCTATCTGAATAATGGCGGTACTATTGCAGAAGCCAAAAAACGGCTGGATGATTTAGGCATAAAGATTGAAAACCTGATTAGTTTTACTGAATGGATAGTAGATGATGAAACCGCCCGCAAAAAAGCCATCGAAGAGCTCAAACTACAAATGGACATGATGGCCCAAATTGGCTGTAAACGCATTGCTGCTACCGGGAAGGGCACCACAGCAACATCCGTTCCTGATTTGAAAACTATTGCCGACCGCTACCGCACGATACTTGAATTAAGCGACTCAACAGGGGTGATACCGCAAATTGAAATGTGGGGCTTTCAAAAAAACCTGAGCAGGGTAAGTGAAGTGCTGTATATTGCCACAGAAAGCGGCCATCCCTCGGCGAGAATATTGATGGATATTTTCCATATTTACCGGGGTAACACATCGCTGGACACCCTTCATCTAATGAGTCCGTCAGCAGTCGACATTCTGCACATGAATGATTACCCTGCCAATTTTAATCATGAAACCATAACGGATGCAGACAGGATATACCCCGGTGATGGTGTAGCGCCGTTAAAACGAATCTTAACAACCATGGCCAAAACCGACCAGCCATTGATACTGTCAACCGAATTATTTAATAAACTTTATTACCAGCAGGATGCACTGACCGTAGCAAAAACGTCATTGGCCAAAATGAAGGCGGTAATCAACGGACTTTAAATGTAGTGGTTCAATCCTTTAAAACGACCCACCGGTTAACTGTGTTATACTTGCCTTCAATTATTATTTTGTAAAATTTAGAGGGCATATCTTTTACGCTGATCAACGCATGTTGAGTTGTAGCCGGTAGTGTTGCCAGCAGTTTATAAGTATCGGGCTGGCCTTCTTTAAAGTTATTCGATGAGGCTACCCAAACCTTCACATCACCTTGTTCGTTCAGCACTTTCCAGCTTACGTCAATATCACCTTGCACAAAATTTGCTTCTGGCCCGGCTATTGATACCGGCCCTATAAGTGATTCACCATCCATTTCACGCAGCTGATCAACAGGTAAGTTAATACCTAAAAAATGTACAATAGACGGTGTTATATCTGTAATTTCGGGATAATAATAACGCGCGTAATCATTCAACGGCTTATAATTTGTCACCATCCAGGTGGACCGTTGCCGGGTGCTTTGACCGCCATGGTTTTTGCCGGTTTGCTCGTCACGCCCATGGTCGGTCGTGATAAAAATAAGCCAGTCTTCATTAAAGTGCTGTTCTCTGTATTTTATTGATGCCCATATTTTGCCTACTTGTGCATCCATCTTTTCGATAGCGTCATAGTATTGCGGACTGTCGCCATACTTATGGCCCATGTCATCCGTGTATTCCAGGTATACCCAACTCAAATCAGGCGCTTTTTCTTTGATGCAGCTTGCAGCCACGGCAACCACCTTTTCATCAATTAAATGAATGTAGTTGCTTAATTTATCGTGGGGGTAATTTAAAATATCCAGCTCATAGCCATCGGCAACGTAATCAAACTTGTAATTGCCGGTTTGCGCCAGTCCCTCCCCTATTAGTTTTGTCCGGTTGTCCGTCCAGGTCGAAAATATCGCAGTTTTCTTATCAGGAAAACTATTTTTAAACATCCTGAAAATGGTCCAGTAATTGTAATTGGGCGCTTTGATATCGTTGCCCCAAACGTTGTGTTTGTTTACCCAGGTTGAAGTAAGCAAACTATTGTAGCCGTTTGCTGATATAGTTGGCGTTTGCGAGTAACCGCCTTTTTCGCCGCCAACGTGTGCACGTAAATAAGCACCTTCTTTGGCAATTGTTTTAAGATTAGGGGTATTTAGCTTTTCAATCACATCGGCTGGAATGCCATCCGCAATAATAAAAACTGCTTTTCTTATTTTATTTTGAGCGTACACCGCTGTGGCAAACATCAATGCAAGGGCCACAAATAACTTTTTTATCATAAAATACATCAACAAAAAATATGGCGCAAAGCTAACAGCCTGGTAGATGAGATGGATTAAAAAATTGTTATGATTTTAGGTACTGTTGTAAATAAAACGGAGGTGGAGGTTTATCCGAATTACGCAGTCGCGGTAAAACTCACGAAGCTTTCCAAAACTTCGTGAGTCTTTAAATTATCATTCGCTCTCGAACGCTGCCCTATCGGCTTTATTCTCGGCATGTGCCTGCGCTATATCATATTCCAATTCGGGGTCAATGTTTTGCTCTTCCACTTTTCTTTCTTTTTCCAGTAGTTCTTCGTGATGATCCCGCAGCCACTTTAGTTGTTTCTTACCATACGACAAGCGGGTAAATAACACAAACAATACAGGCACAATAAAAATTGAAATGGTTGAAGAAGCAATCATCCCACCCAATACAGTAATACCAATGGTGTTTCTTGATTCGGCGCCAGCTCCCGTGGCCAATACCAGCGGCATTACACCGAAAATAAAGGACATCGAGGTCATGATAATTGGCCGGATACGCAACTTTACAGCTTCGATGGTTGATTTTAACACTTCTTCTCCCCTATCCACCCTTATTTTAGCAAATTCAACAATCAGGATAGCATTTTTTGCCGAAAGGCCAATCAACGTGATTAATCCAATTTGCGCGTATACATTATTAGTAATTGTTGGAGCGGTCCATAGTGCTACTATAGCTCCGAAGGCACTTATCGGCACTGCCAGCATTACCGAAAAAGGTACAGACCAACTTTCGTATAACGCGGCCAAAAACAAGAATACAAATACAATAGAGAATATAAATATGTACACCGTAGTAGAACCCGCTTTAATTTCCTCGTAGCTCAGTCCCGAAAACTCGTAAGTGTACCCACGTGGCAATTCCTTGGCAGCCAGCGCCTTTAACTGATCGAGCGTTTGGCCACTGCTATAACCGGGAGGAATGGGGCCATTAACTTCCGCCGACCGGAATATATTAAAATGCGAAATCAATGGCGCAGCAATGGTAGGTTTATAGCTGATAACGGCGCTCAGCGGCAGCATTTCACCTCGTGAGTTGCGGACATAGTATTTATCCATAGCCGAAATGACCGCTCTATAAGCCGTATCGGCCTGTACTACTACGTGATAAGTTCGGTTATAAAGCGTAAAGTTGTTTACAAACAAGCTGCCCATGTAGGCTTGCATTGTCGAAAAAACGTCGGATATATTTATGCCCAGCTTTTGACATTTTTCCCGGTCCACATTCAATTCAAAACTGGGTGTGTGCGCCGAAAAATAGCTGTTAGCGGTTGATGTTGCAGGCATTTTTTGGGCGGCTGCCACAAACTTTTTAATAACCTTTTCAAACGTGTGGATATCATCAGTTGAGTTCCCTTGTTCAATTTGCATACTGAAACCCGCTGCCAAACCGATACCTCTTATGGGCGGTGGCTGAATAGCCACTACGTTGGCATTTTTAATACCCGCTTTAGCCACACGTTTTTTAATGGCATCCATTATCCCCTGTACCTTTTGCCAAGGCTTAGTACGGTCATCCCATGGTTTAAGCATACAAAACATGGAACCACCGTTTGAGCTGGCCCCACCATTTAATACGTTGAAACCAGAAACTGCCGAATAATGCAGTACACCATCAGTGGAGCCCACTATTTTCATGAGTTTTTTCATAACCTCAACAGTTTGTGTGGTTGAAGTTGCATCGGGTAGTTGGAAGGTAACTATCAAACGGCCACCGTCTTCGGATGGCACAAAGCCTGATGGCTTTAAATGGAACATAAAGTAAGCGCCAGCGCAAATAGCTACCAGTAAAACAACGATATATTTTGTGCCCTTAATACTTCTTCGTACACCATTTGAATAACTGAACGACAATTTATCAAACCCTTTATTAAACCATTCGAAAAACTTATTTAACGTGCGGCTAAACCAGTTGGTCCTGTTGCCTACCCGGTGGCTTGGACGCAGCAATAAGGTACAAAGGGCTGGCGTTAATGATAGCGCCACAAAAGCCGAGATAACTACTGAAATAGCAATGGTGATTGCAAACTGCTGGTATAATCGCCCCACTATACCCGGAATAAAACCCACCGGCACAAATACTGAAGCCAAAATAAGTGCTATGGCAATTACCGGCGCCGAAATCTCTTTCATGGCATGATACGTAGCCTCCTTGGGCGACATGTGCTGTTCATCAATATAATGCTGTACCGCTTCCACCACAATAATCGCATCATCAACCACTATACCAATGGCCAGCACAAACCCGAACATAGTAAGGGTATTAATGGTAAAGCCCAACGGGATAAAAAAGCAAAACGTACCGAGTATGGATACCGGGATGGCCAATATTGGAATCAGCGTTGCGCGCCAATCCTGCAAAAACAGAAATACTACGAATGCAACCAATACCAGGGCTTTCACCAGCGTGCCGAGCACTTCCTGCATAGATACTTTGATAATGGTAACTGATTCGAAGGGGACTATATAATCCACATCCGTAGGAAAGGATTTTTTCAGTCTGTTCAATTCAGCATATACATTCTCGGCAGTTTGCAGCGCGTTGCTGCCCGGCGATTGGTAAACCTGTATGGTTGAACAACGATATCCATCGGTAAAACCGTTGCTCGAGAAGGTAAATTTACCCAACTCAATCCGTGCAACATCTTTCAGGTAAACCATTTGGCCGGTTCCCGGATTTGATTTCACCACTATCTTTTCGTACTGCTCCGGTTTGTTTAACATCCCGTTTACCAGGATGCCGGTTTCACTTGTTTGGGTCGAAGGCTGTGGCGGTGTGCCTGCTGAACCTGCCGCCACATAAACATTCTGGGCATTTAACGCAGCAGTGACATCCATCGGCGTTAAGCTATACGATGCCATTTTATCCGGATTTAACCATATCCGCATACTAAAGTTATCGGTACGCGCACTCACATCACCCACCCCAGGAACCCTCAGGATGGCATCCTGTATGTAGGTGTTGGTGTAATTATCCAGAAAAGTGATATTATGCGTGTTTTTTGGCGAGTAAATGGCTATCAGCATCAGCTGATCGGGATTGCTGGCGCGTACATTCAGGCCAAGCCGACCTACCACTGCGGGTAGTATTGGTTTGGCAATACCCACGCGATTTTGAACGTTCAGCGCCGCAATTTTTACATTCGTGCCTATATCAAAGGTAACTCTTACGCTTACGCCGCCCGTATTAGTGCTGGTGCTTTGCATAAACTCCATGCCGGGGGTACCGTTCACCTGTTCTTCAATAGGCACTGCAACCGTTTGTTCAACCGTTTCGGCATCAGCGCCGGTGTACGAGGCATTTACCCCTACACTCGGTGGAGATATATTTGGATATTGGTCGACCGCCAAATTGAACATACATATCAACCCCGAAATAATTAAAATCAGGGATATAACGATTGCAGTTACCGGTCGCTTTATAAATGTATTCGCAATCATATATGATCAAGTTTTCCCAGCTCGCGCGATTTTTGGATCTCGTATTCTAATTCAGGATCAATGTTTTGTGCTTCCACCTTCTTTTCTTTTTCCATCAAATCCTTGTGGTGTTTTTTCAGATAATCAAGCTTAGTCTTGCCATACGATATCCGTGTGATAACCACGTACAATACCGGCACAATAAATATAGCTATGGATGATGCCGCCAACATCCCGCCTAATACGGTTATTCCTATGGTCTGTCGGGCAACTGCGCCCGCACCGCTCGCAAATACCAGCGGCAAAACACCCAATATAAACGCCAGTGAGGTCATGATAATTGGTCGCAAACGAAGGCTTACCGCATCGAGAGTTGATTTAAGCAGGTCCTCGCCCCTGTCAACGCGCACTTTGGCAAATTCAACAATCAAAATTGCATTTTTTGCGGCGAGGCCGATGAGTGTTATCAACCCGATTTGCGCATACACGTTATTGGTTATTCCGGGTACCAGGAAAAGCGCCAGGATAGCTCCGAATGCCCCAATAGGAACCGCCAGCAATACTGAAAACGGTACCGACCAGCTTTCGTATAATGCAGCCAGGAACAAGAATACGAAAGTAAGCGAGAACATGAAGATATAGATAGTGGTTGACCCCGCCTTTATCTCTTCGTAACTTAATCCCGAAAACTCATACGTATAGCCCTCGGGTAAATCATTTGCCAACTTCTGCAAAGCTTTCAGTGCATCCCCACTACTCACCCCCGGGCGCGATGAACCGTCAATTTCGGCCGTACGGAATATATTAAAGTGCGAGATAAGCGGCGCAGCTTCAACAGGCTTATAGCTAATAAGGGTACCCAAAGGCACCATGGTGCCTGCCGAGTTACGTACATAGTATTTGTCAACGTCCGACACCATCTTTCTGAACGCGGTGTCAGCCTGTACTACCACGTGGAAGGTACGGTTATAGGTAGTAAAATCGTTAATATACAAACTACCCATATACGCCTGAATAGTAGTAAACACATCAGAAATATTTACCCCCAGCTTTTCGCATTTCTCCCTGTCTACAGTTAGGTTTACATTTGGTGTGTGGGCGGTAAAAAAGCTAAAGGCGCCGGTAATGGCCGGGTCCTGATTGGCTTTATTTACAAAATCATTCACCACTTTCTCAAACGCATGGATATCATCCTGTGTGCTGCGTTGCTCTATCTGCATACTGAAACCAACCGTTGAGCCTACACCCGGTAACGGTGAGGGTTGTATCACTTCAACATTAGCGTTGGTAACTCCGGCATCGGCAATTCGTTTTTTTAGCACCTCAATAATACCGGGCACCTGCTCGTCCGATTTACTACGTGAATCCCAGGGCGAAAGCTGACAATAAATGGTACCGTTATTGGAGTTACTGGCATTAGTTACTACGTTTAACCCCGACAGAGCTGCATAGTGTGCAACACCAGGAGTTGATCCCACCACCTTCATGATTTTCGACATTACATCAACCGATTGCGCGGTGGATGATGCAGGCGGCAACTGGAAGGTAACATAAAGGTTCCCGTCATCTTCGGATGGTATAAAGCCCGAAGGCTTTCCCTGAAACATAAAGTAGGTACCTATACAGATCACCAACAACAAAATCACGATATATCGTGTTGCCGCAATGCTCTTTCTCACACCCTCGGTATATTTGCCGGTAACCCGTTCAAACCAACTGTTAAATTTTATAAACCAACGATCGAGCATATTGGGCTTCTTGTTAACGTCTGTTGGCTTTAAAAGCAGGGTACAAAGCGCCGGGGTTAATGATAAGGCTATAAATGCCGATATCATTACAGATATGGCGATAGTGATAGCAAACTGCTGGTACAAACGCCCCACTATACCTGGTATAAAACCTACCGGCACAAACACCGCCGCCAAAATAAGCGCAATAGCCACAACCGGCGCCGAAATATCTTTCATGGCCTGGTATGTAGCTTCCTTGGCCGACATTTTATCATGATCAATATAATGCTGCACCGCCTCCACCACAATAATAGCATCATCAACCACAATACCAATAGCCAGCACGAAGCCAAACATGGTCAACGTATTGATGGTAAAACCTAATGGGATAAAGAAACAAAATGTACCTAAAATAGATACCGGGATAGCCAATACCGGGATAAGCGTTGATCGCCAGGTTTGCAAAAACAGGAACACTACTACTGCTACCAGTGCCAATGTTTCTAACAAGGTGCGCACAACGTCTTCCATTGATACTTTTACAACCGTAACCGATTCAAAGGGTACGCTGTACTCCACATCGGCCGGGAAGGTTTGTTTCAATTTGACCAGTTCATCATAAATACCTTTGGCAGTTTCGAGCGCGTTACTACCCGGCGCCTGGTAAATTTGCAGGTACGATGCCCGGTGCCCATCAACAAATGAATTGCTGGAGAAAGTAAATTTACCCAACTCAACCCGTGCTACATCTTTTAAATAAACCAGCGCACCAGTGGATGGGATGGTTTTTACAATGATGTTTTCAAATTCGCTTACTTTACTGAGGCGGCCATTCACCAGGATGCCCAACTCGTAAACCTGGGTTGAGGCCTGTGGCGGTACACCAGCCGTTCCTGCTGCAACCTGTACGTTTTGGGAGTTTAACGCGGCTATGACATCGGCCGGGGTTAAACTGTAGGTAGCCATTTTATCAGGATTCATCCATATTCGCATACTGAAATCATCAGTAAAGCGGTTGATACTGCCAACCCCTTTTACACGCGAAAGGGCATCCTGAATAAATATATTGGTATAGTTATCCAGAAATGTAATATTATGACTGTCTTTTGGCGAGTAAATGGCCACCATCATCAGCATACTGGGGTTTAAGGCCCGCACAGTAAGCCCGAGCCTGCTTACCACAGCCGGCAGCAATGGCGAGGCTATGCTTACGCGATTTTGAACATCAAGCGCGGCCACGTCAATATCAGTACCTATTTTAAAGGTAACATTCATTGACATTTGACCATTGTTGGTGCTGTTGCTTTGCATGTATTCCATGCCGGGGGTGCCGTTTACCTGTTCTTCAACCGGGGTTGCCACGGTTTGCTCAACGGTTTGCGCATCGGCGCCGGTAAACTGCCCGTTCACCTGCACAATAGGTGGTGTAATATCGGGATATTGGTCAATAGGCAACAGCAGGATACATACTGTACCGGTAAGTACCAGTACAATTGATATCACTATGGCCGTTACAGGGCGTTTTATAAACGTATTAGCAATCATACTTTGTTCGTCATTTTTCGAGTCGATAGTCTTAAGTATCGAGTCTTAAGTCTTAATCGTCTATTATTTGAAATATCGGACTTTCGACTAAAGACTTAGGGCTTCAGACTAAAGACTTAGAACTATTTCCTTTTACCGCCTGCCGAAGGTGGAACCTTATTTTTAGTAGTAATCGGCGATCCATCGTGCAGCGATTGCAGGCCGTCAACAATTATCCGGTCGCCTGCATTAATGCCGCTTTTAATAATCACATCAGGCCCAACAGTTTGTCCCGGCATCACTTTCTTTTGCACTGCTACCAACTGGCGTTTAGTGCGGCCGGTATCGGTTGTTGCTTTTGGATTAGTGATGGTGCTGTCTTTTGCCACGTAAATAAAGTACTCGCCCATTTGTTCAACAACTGCTTTGCCGGGTACTACCAATTGCGGACCAACATCCTGATTATGCACCCTGACTACGCAGCTCATACCTACCCTTAAATAACCCTTAGGATTATCAAATACCAGCCTTACTTTTATCGATCCGGTCTGGGCATCAACCGCGCGGTCAATCACCGATATTTTACCGGTTGACGGATATAAAGAGTTATCGGGTAACAAAAGTGTGAATAGTGAATCGACATTGCTGCCTTTTCCGCTTTGCAATTGCTCAAAATGCGGCAATTGTTTTTCGTTGATGATGAAGTCAACAGCCATAGGGCTATCAGTCGATATTGTATTTAAAATGGTAGACCCGGGATTTACAACATCACCCAGTTTTACCATGCTGAAGCCGATAGTGCCATCAAAAGGCGCATAAACCACTGCGTAGTTTAAGTTGGTTTTAGCAGTTTTCACAGCCTGATCCGATGCTTTAACGGTATTCTTCGCATTTTCGAGTGTTATAATGGCATGATCGTATAGCTGCTTGGCAACCGCGTTGTATTTATTTAAATATTCGTACCGGTCGGCATCCTGCTTGGCCTGATCCAGATTACCTTGCGACACTTTTAAATTTGCCACCGCCTGATCGTAGTTAGCCTCGTATATGCGCTTATCAATTTCGTAAAGCCGTTCGCCCTTGGTAACATGCGATCCTTCTTTAAAAAATATAGCGGTAATTGCGCCGGTTATTTGTGGCAACAGGCTAACCTGGCTTAAAGCAGCTGTGGTTGATGGATACTTATCGTAATATAAAACCTGCTTTGGTTTTACCTTCATTAAATTAACAGGCACCTCGGGGGTCGATGGCGGTTGTTTTTTTTCACAAGCGGCAAATAGCAGGCAACTTATAAAAATGCTATTTAATATTACTCTATTCATTTAGGCTGTTTATTTTATATGTTAATAAGATACGCTCCCCATTGCTTTTTCCAGATCGATTTTATTCGACAATACCTGGAACAAAGCATTTAGGTAGCTTATTTCGGATGTTATTAAATTCGATTCGGCTGTAATTACATTCAGGTAAGGCACAATGCCTTGTTTATATTGCAGGTCAACCACAAAATAAGTGCGTTTGGCCAAAGCAACATTACGCTGCAATAACTGTAAATTATAATAGTTGCCTTTGTAGTTGGCTAATGCCGTTGTATATTCTGCATAAATAGTAAATTTCAGATCTTTTTCGTTCCAGTCTAAAATTTGCCCCTGCAATTTTGCCTTGTGCAGGTTATTAAGCCTTGCAAAGCCGGTAAATATGGGTATACTGACAGACAAGCCTATGGTTGATGTAGGGTACGAACTGGTTAACAGGTTGTTATAGTTATTATTTTGAAACGTGCGGTTATAATTAAAAAATGCCGATGCTGTTGGTAAAAATGAGTATCCATAATAGTTAATCAACTCCCCCTGCAATGCTTTGGTAGTTTCTAACGATTGTAATTCGATACGTTTCTCGTACTGTAATTGTACTGTAGTATCAATATGGATACCTTTCATCATCTGCAAAGTATCAAAAACAATATTAAACTGCCTTTCGGAAGGGAAGCCCATTAGCTTTTTTAAGGCCGCGTACTGCGGTATCACATTCTCGTTGGCTTGCTTTAGCTGTGCCATAGAATTGTTGAGGGTAATTTGCGCCTCATCGTAATCTGTTTCGTCAACAATGCCGCCTTTGTATTGGTGATACGCGTCGCGTACACTTTTGCCCAGGCGGGCAGTATCTTCCTTTAAAACATTAATCTGCTCTAAATTCAACAGTAAATTATAAAACGATTTACTTACCGATGTTACCAGAAATATCCTGGTGCTATCCGTTGCCTGTTGAGCCTGCTTAACATATAGCGGAGCAGCACGATGTGCATACAGCAGGGCCGGGTTGAAAATAGCCTGCGAAACGGCTACGCCTGGCGTAAAGGTATTTGCATACCCCTTCCCTTGCTGGCCCCCGTTATTTTGAGCGATGAAATGCGTTAAATCGCCCGATGCACTTACCTGTGGCAGCGCGCCCGCCAAATTGATGGCATTGGTAGTTTTAGCTACATCAATATTTATTATGGCAATATTTAGGCCGGGCTGGTTGTGCATCGCATACTCAATACACTGTTGCAGGGTTAGGTATTGCACCCCGCCGTTTTTACCGCTATCTTTTACCGTTACCGGGATTAGCAAGTTAGCTCTGCTGGTATCAGGCACTACTACCGGGGCCGATACACGGCTGGTATCCCTATTGTTCTTCTTATTTTGCGCGTAAGCAACTGACAAAGAAAACAAACCGGCAATAAACAACAGAAAGGTAATTTTACGCATAATTAATAAAACACTCGCTATTTTAGTCATTGATAAATTAGTCGTTAGGTTGATGGTCATCAGGCAGTTGTCAATAGCAAAATCAATATTTAATAATCAATCAAATTTATTATATTCCTTCAAATAATATATTCCAAATTATACTTGATTTTGTAAAAGTGGGAAAAACATAAGTTCTTTCAGGTAACAATATTGTTAGGCGGGCTTAATAAAGGCATTACAATAATATTGTTACTCCAGACTACTGTTTTCCTGTGAATTTGTTTTAAAAATCGCCTTCATCCAAAAAAAATAAAATTTTGCCGCGTCATTGTAGCAAATTCCCTTTTTACCTCGTTATGGCTAATAAATGGCGCTAATTAATCAGCAAAGGCTGGCCAGCTAAAACAGAATTTTGGCGCCGAATAAGTGCGGGTGAATATACATTGTTAATGAATAAAAAAATGAAAAACTACAGAAAACTACTTTCAATATTTACAGCGGCAGGTTGCTTATCATTGCTGTTATCTTCGTGTTTAAAACAGAACAAGTCTGATTATCCCAATCCCAACCTTGGGTTGTTAACTTTTATTCAGGCCTCGCCTGATCAGCCGGGGGTTGATTTATATCTGGATGCCAACATGGTAAATGCCTATCCTGTTAATTACGCCAATGGAATTAACTATTTCCAGGTTTACACCGGCAGCCGCAAGGTTAATGTGTATGCAAGTGGTACACAAACGCGTATTGCTTCAGACACCATTGCGATAAATGCTAACGCAGCCTATTCGTTGTTTTTGGCAAACACGACAACCAAACCTGAGCTGTTGTTTTTAACCGATTCACTGGCTAAACCAGCCGACGGAAAAGCAACCATCCGTTTTATTAATCTTAGCCCTGATGCTCCGGCGGTCGATCTTGCTATAAAAGGCGGCGATGTGATAGTTGCAAACAAAGCGTTTAAAGGCTATTCGCCGTTTTTACCCGTAGCAGGATCAAGTACTTATACGTTCGAAGTAAGGCAGGCAGGCACCAGTACGGTATTGGCTACGCTTAGCAATGTAAGTATTAACACCGGCTTTGTGTATACCATTTGGTTTCACGGTCTTGCAACGCCGGTTTCAACTACCGATAAATTGACGGCGAGTTTAATGAACAATGCGTACTATTAGGTTTTATCGACTATAGGCGCAAAAGGCAGACAGAAAGCAAGTACCAAGTCAAAAGTATTGAGTCGAGAGTCTGTTTTTCTAAGTTTCACTTAGAAAAACAGACCTCTGGCTAATGACTGTGCGATATCTGTCTGCCTTCTGTATTTTTGGGCCACACCCTTTGGGCCCCAGGGCCACCACCGCGTTTATCCCCAAATATCGTCGTTGGTGTATTTTATCTTTTAACTATACAATAGTTTTAGTTGCTTTGGCTTATTAATTAGTTAAGGCACTCCTTTGAACCCAAAATTCGCTATATCGCTTTACTGGAAATGCCAGCTCATCGGCTGGTCGGTTGCTTCTTTGTATTGGGGATACCTGGGTTATATTAGTCATAATTTCAAATTTTTCCCTGGTTTGCTCGAGTTTATTTCGGATGTAGCCACGTACATTCTGATTACCCATTTATACCGGAATTTTGCATTGAAGCACCGTTGGCAATTGTTGAACCTTAACCAGTTGCTAAAAAGGCTTATTCCTGCTGTATTTATTTTAGGCCTGGCGTATTTAGTGGCCACATTGGCCAAAATCTACTGTTTCCAGGTATTGGTAAAGCCGGATTTTGCTCAGTCCTTTTCTCTTTTTGTGCAGCTAAACTGGCTTGGAATGTTAATAGCAGGCATCAGACTTATGTCTATTTGGTTACTGGCTTATCATTTATACCAATATGCACAGCGCGAGATTAACATCACCAAAGAGAATGCCCGGCTGGCGCTTATTACCCGCGATGCGCAATTAAACAATTTGTCGGCACAGCTAAACCCGCATTTCCTGTTCAATTCATTAAACAATATCAAGGCCCTGGTTATTGAAAATCCTAAATCGGCCAGGCGCGCCATCGACCTGCTGTCAGACTTGTTGCGTACCGCGCTTTATGGCAAGGATGTGCTGCTGATTGCTATTGAAGAAGAACTTGGCCTGGTAAAAGACTTTTTGGAACTGGAAAAACTTAGGATGGAAGAGCGGCTGCAATTTGATATTGAAACCGGCGATAATGTTAGCAAGGCTTTAGTTCCCAGGTTCAGCGTACAAACGCTGGTTGAAAATGCTATCAAACATGGCATCGATCAACAAAAAAAAGGAGGGCTTGTTAGCATAAAGGCCATATTGGAAAACGGTTTTGTCAAAATAATGGTAAGAAACCCCGGCAAAGTTAAAATCGATCCCGAAAAGGAAGGGCTTGGCCTTAGAAACTTAACAGAGCGCATTAATCTTCAGTTTAAAGGAAAAGCAAGCTTTACTATTACAAATGATACTGATAGTTCTGTATTATCAACCTTAATTATTCCGGTTGTATGAAAAAAATAAGGGTAATTATTGTTGATGACGAACGTGCTGCCAGGGACGAAATAAAAAGGCTGCTGGATGACTATCTGGATTTTGAAATTATTGGAGAGGCTAAAAATGTGGATGATGCCAAAATATTGATAGAACAACAACATCCCGACCTGTTGTTTTTGGACATACAAATGCCCGAAAAATCGGGCTTTGATTTATTGGAATCGCTGGACCAGGTACCGCAGGTTGTATTTACTACAGCGTACGATAATTACGCTGTAAAAGCTTTTGAAGTGAGCGCGCTCGATTACCTGATGAAGCCCATAAGGGAAGAGCGATTTGCCAAAGCGATTGAACAAATACAATCAAAACAAATAACACCGGCAGCCGAACAGCAAATATTTGTAAAAGACGGGCAACAATACCATTTTGTGATTTGGAGCAAAGTTTATTTAATTGAATCAATGGATAACTATGCACGATTATTTTTTGATGATAAAAAGGTGTTTCTGAAAAGCTCGCTTAATCAATTGGAGAAAAAATTAGATGATGCTGTATTTTTCCGGATAAACCGGGCGCAGATTGTCAATTTGAAATTTGTACAGAAAATTAGTGCAGCATCGAACGGCAGGATAAAAATTACCCTTAAAAATGCGGAGGTTGTAGAAATGTCAGAGCGGCAATCAGCTAAGTTTAAAGCGCTTAAACGCCTTTAAAGGGATTTCGGATTTTAAAGAGTTAAATCAAACAATATTAATTACAAAAAAATGAACAGAAAAATCTGCATGGCATTGCTATGCCTAATTTTAACTAATTGTTGCCTGGCGCAAGAATACTACATTCCGAAGACGGATGATAGTACAGCGCTGGCAAAACGGATGCCTTTATTAGCAAGCAATGTTTTATTAAATTATAAAACAGATAACGATGAGAAGACCTATTTGAACAATTTGTTCCGGCTGCAAATACTTGCCGGTAAATATAGCGGGGCGCTGAAAACTATTGCCTCGTTAAGGAATATTTCGGACGCCGATGATCCCGGATTTACAAACCTGCTATGTGTACAGCACGAATTGTATGCAAAGGCAAAGCTTCAACAGTCATCATCAGATACCGGGTTTAATAAAACTTTTACCGGCATCTTCCAAAACCTGTTTCAGGGCATTGGTGATATGCAGGCGTTCCACATTTCCACGGCTTTTATTACGCGGAATGGAGTGGCCGAGTTAAAAAATAATTTCATGCAGGCACTGGCAAATGCGCAGCAAAGGGATAGCGTTAGTATCAGCGATGCCATCGCACTTTGCAGAAATTACTATATTATGGTGCTTTACCAACATATACAGGTGCTTGCACATCCATTGCTGTCCGCAGATGAAAACCGGCGCTATACTATTGAAAACGCATTGATAAAAACGCAGGATGGCGCAACCATTCATGCAATTGTTGTCCGCAAAAAAGGGGTAACAACACCGCAGCCGGTGGTGCTTCAATACACTATTTATGCGGATAGCAGCAGCCGAAGGTCAATAATTGAACCTGCCGCTTATGGTTACACCGGGGTTATGGCTTATTCGAGAGGGAAAGGGTTGAGCACCGATGTTATTGTACCGTTTGAACATGATGGGCGGGATGCCAATGCCGTTATTGATTGGATAAGTAAACAAAGCTGGTGCAATGGCAAAATCGGGATGTATGGAGGCAGCTACAACGGTTTTACTCAATGGGCCGCCGCAAAATACAGGCACCCGGCGCTTAAAACCATTGTACCTTATGTGGCGGCAATACCGGGCCAGGGTTTGCCGATGGAAAACAATGTGTTTATTACACCTAATTATGGCTGGAACTTTTACGTTACCGGCAACCACTATCTCGACAATAAAGTATACAACAATCCGCAACGGTGGCAGGCGCTTGATAGTAACTGGTATGCAAGCGGCGCGGCTTACCGCAAAATTGACAGTATTGACGGAACACCAAATCCGTTATTGCAGAAATATTTAAAGCATCCTGCTTTTGATAAATTCTGGCAGGACCAGGTACCCTATAAAAAGGACTTTGCAGGTATCAACATCCCGGTATTAACCTTCTCGGGCTATTACGATGACGGGCAGATATCAGCCCTTACTTATTTGATTGAGCACAATAAATATAACCCTAAGGCCAATCATTACCTCATCATCGGGCCTTATGATCATTTTGGCGCGCAGCGCGGCGGTGAAGCCGTATTGCGCGATTACGCGGTGGACCCCGTAGCATTAATCAGCACCAGGAATATTGCCTTTCAATGGCTGGATTACATTCTGAAGGGAGGCAAAAAGCCTGAGATTTTAAAAGATAAAATCAATTATGAAGTGATGGGTGCCAATGTATGGAAACACGCGCCAACCCTGCAAAAAATGGCCGATAAAACGCTAAAGCTGTATCTTACTGCTGTCAAAAAAGGGGAATATTACAATTTATCCCAAAAAAAACAGGCAACTACAGTTACTCTCAACCAGCAGGTTGATTTTGCTGACCGAAAAACCTCCAATAATGACTATTATCCCTTCCCCATCATTAAAAAGGAGCTTGATCACAGCAACGGCCTGTTTTTCATCACCCAACCGTTTGATAAGCCTTTTTCGGTTAACGGTATGTTCAGCGGTGAATTAAAAGCACTTATCAATAAAAAGGACATGGATATCGGTGTAGTGCTATATGAGGTTACGCCAAAGGGTGAATATTTTGAATTATCTTATTTTTTGGGACGGGCAAGCTATGCAGGGGATATGAGCAAACGAGTACTGCTTCATCCTGGTAAAGTGGAAACTATTCCCTTTTCCAGGTCGCGGCTGGTAAGCCGGCAATTGAGCAAGGGTAGCCGATTGCTGGTTGTTTTAAATATTAACAAAAACTCATCCGGGCAAATTAATTATGGCACGGGTAAAGATGTTAGTGATGAAACCATTAAAGATGCTAAAACCCCATTGAAAATTAAATGGTATAGCGATAGTTTCGTAAATATCCCGGTTGCCTATTAGTTCAATGGTGGGTTGATTGAGTTGGATCCGGGTTCGAAAACAACCTCCTGAAACCGGCCAACTCAATCACCTTATTCCAGTGTGCCCAAGGTCATTAACTCTTCCCACCTGCACTTATCAAAGTCAATGGCAGCTACCTGTATTTGGTTATTATTATCGGTCCAGGCAATCCAGGCAGTATTGTTAAAGCTGCATACAGCGGGCGAGAAATCACTCTCCACCCCTAATTGGGTCTGGCGCACAATTGAACGGTAACCGGCATCTAATTTTTGAACAAAAAGTTGCTTATACGTGTAACCACGATAACATACTACAATTTCGCCGCCGTCCGAAAAAGCCATGGCAGCCGGACTGGCCGCGCTCATTCCGCCTATCTTTTTAACATGGTCTATCGTCATAGTCAAAACGCCATCGTGCAGATTATGGATAATAGTTCCACTATATAATTGATGCGTATTGTAATCTGTCCAAATAAGTTTATTGTCGATGCACTTCGGCGCAGTTAAGCTTTTTAGCACTTCGGTAGCCATGTAAACCGGGTTGCTGCTAAAGTTTATCCCGTCGTACGAGGTTGACCAGTTCAAGTTATTTCGTTTATCCTTGTAAATAAAACAACTTTCGTTACGGTAATGAACATCAGCCGGATCAGGAAAAAACGGAAAAATAGCCGGGCTGGAATCGGTTTTTATATCTGCTTCTAAAATATTTTTCGGCGCCAATTCATTAGCGACATTAATAGATACCATACCCACCTTTCCCTCGTTTTCATCTACCCACGAAACGTTAATGCGGCTATCATAAATAAAAGGGTTAATAGATAACGACGGCGGGCAATTACTTTTGCGTCCGAGATTCAGTATTTCACCGAACGTAATTTCTTCGCCTAAGAAAACCTGGGAAACAAAAATATCGTTTTCCATATTTATCCACGCAAGATAAGTGAGCTCCCCAACTGTTTCGTCGAAATAAGAAACCATAGAAGGGCCAAATTTACTCTTCTGGTTGTTAAAGGCGGTAGTGTTAAACAAAGGCATAGTTGTGTGTTATTTTGCGGTAAAATTACCGGCAACAACATAAAACACCCTTAGTAATACCACGGGACTTGATGCGTAGTTTTACGCTTTAACTATTGATGATTGGGGAACTGCCCGTTAGGTAGGTCTGTTTCGCCTGGTATATAAATTATACTTCATTAATTTTTGATGTAAATATCCCCGGCGTTTCATCGCCAAAGCTAACGATGCGTCGCCAGCGGCATCGCCGTTGGAAATTTTTGAAACGGCAATTTGCTGCGAGCTGTATATTCCGGAATGCCCGCTAAAAAAATAGGCAGTGAAACATGCCACAGCAAATAACAGTGCATGCTCGCCACCAAACAATTCAATACCCATAAAGGTGCAGGCGAGCGGCGTGTTGGTAGCCCCGGCAAAAACAGCGATAAAGCCGAGCGCGGCAAAAAGGCTTACCGGCGCATTTAATATAACAGATAAAGTATTGCCCAACGTTGCACCTATGTAAAACAAAGGCGTAACCTCGCCGCCCTTAAAACCGGTGCCAATGGTTAAAGTGGTGTAAATAGTCTTCCATAACCAGCTCCATGTATCGGCGCCACCGGGATGAAAGGCCGAGGGAATAGTTATGGCGCCGGGATATTCTGCATCAACGCCTAAACTCAAATAATCAGGCTTACCGATAAGATATGTGAGCCCAATAATGATCACGCCTCCCGCAACCAGGATAAGCCATTTATGCTTGAATATTTTCTGAAAAACCGCTTTAATTTCATAAACCATCCCCGCAAAAAGATAGCTTGCCAGCCCAAAAAATGCAGAAGCAGCTATAACTTTTGCCAACAGCAACAAATCAAAAGGTAACCAGGCCGACAACAAATACGGCGTTTTGGCGGCTTCAGTAATATGATAGGCCGTATGATGTATTCCTAAAGCCGATACCGTAAAGTCAGCCACAACACTCGCAATAAGCGCAGGCAACATGGCGTCATATTGCATACTGCCAATAGTCAACACCTCCATTGCAAATACAGCACCGGTTAAAGGTGTTCCGAAAACAGCGCCAAAGCCCGCCGCTATCCCGGCAATTAAAACCATCCGCATATCAATTGCATTCAACTTAAACCAATTGCCAAACATGCCTGCAATACTCCCGCCTATTTGCACAGCGGTCCCCTCGCGTCCGGCCGAGCCGCCAAACAGATGTGTTATTACCGTGGTCAGCAAAATAACAGGTGCCATTCGTTTGGGCACGCCTCCGCCTGGTTCATGTATTTCTTCCATTATCAGGTTATTCCCTTTTTCGGAGTTCTTGCCAACAAATTTGTAAATAAAATGGATCAGCACACCGGCAACGGGTAGCAGAAATAAAAGCCAGGTATGGCCAAATCTGAAATGGATGGCTGCACTAAGCAGCCATAAAAAAAATGCAACCACGCTCCCTATCGTGATGGCTATCGGTAAAATCAATACGGTCCAACGGGTTACGTGCTTAAGTACGCTAAAATGTTCGGAAGAGAATAGTGTCTTTGGCATGGAAAAAGTTCTGAAAATTTTCATCTACAAACTATTGGGGCCACAATAATTGCAGCAAAGTTTGTAGGCGCCATCAGCATTATGCGGTTTGTTAAATTAACGGGAAGACACCATTTCCTGACGTAAAAGTAGATATTTTTAAATTAAATCACAAATTTTCAATTTTTGGCAGGAAATGTTTTACGATAAAATCAAACTTTCCATTTATTGGTATGTTCAATAAAAATCTATCTTAAAAACAACACAGGTTATTGCAAAAAAATGATTAATTATCTGATACGTAAGATACAACCCGGCGTTAAATTTGTAGTGAAGCAAATCACAAGTCTTTTGCTCTTATTGTTACTTGCTCCGCTTCCGCTACTCGCTTTTCAACAGCCGTTACCAGGTCAACAAATTAATAAAGACACTACGGTAAAACCGCCGGCAAAGCCGGATTATTTTGCCAGCAGGAAAAAGTTTGGCCGCTCGGCCCTGTTATTGGGCGTTGCTGAACTTACACCATGGACATTCGACCGGTTTATTGGAGGCGCTTATGATTATAAAGTGGACTTCGGGACAATAAAACACAATATAAATCTCAGAAACTGGGCATTTGACAACGATCCCTTTGTAACCAACCAATTTGCACACCCCTTTCACGGCAGCACTTATTTTAACGCATTCAGGGCTAATGGTTATACTTTTTGGCAATCGGTACCGGCGCCTTTTGTGGGAAGTTACATCTGGGAGACACTGTCTGAGCGACAATCGCCCGCGCCGAACGATTTCATCAATACCAGCTTTGGCGGGGTTATATTAGGCGAAATGACGTTTCGCTTATCCACAAGGATTGTGAACAATCAAAGCAGGGGCTTTAAGCGCCAGGCTGCCGAAGCCGTGGCGTTACTAATTGATCCGATGAATGGTCTCAATCGTATTATAAACGGGAAATGGGGCAAAGTGACACCTAACTCAAGCGAGCACGATTCATCGAAGGTATATGGCGAAATTGACATCGGCATGCGCCGGATCAACGGCTACAACAAAGCGGGTAACCTGGGATGGTACGGACATGCCAAATTACTATACGGCACGCCTGATGAAAACTACCGGGTACCGTTTAGCAATATTGCTATCAACGCCGAGTTTGGTAAAGACGACAGTACGGCAGTTAACGTAGTAAGTGCTTATGGTTCACTGGCGGGCTGGGAAGTTACGTCGACGGACAAGGTAGAGCAGGTGGCAGTTCTGTCGGCCAATTACGATTATATACATAACCAGCAGTTTTTTTATGGCGGTCAGAGCATAAAAATAAATCTGTACTCAGAATATGATCTCGCTAAAAAGATCAAGATCAACACCGTTATAAGTGCCGGGCCAATCATATTAGGCGCTGCTCCGGATATTTACCGCTATCACGGACGCGATTATGACTACGGCAGCGGCGCATCAGCAAGCGTATCGGCCGGTATAAAGTTCGACGACCGACTGTCCTATACTATTCACTATGGTACCGGTTGGCTCGGATCACTTAACGGCTATGCCTCCCATTATTTCATACATACAGTTTCCAGCGAGATTAGCGCCAAAATTATAGATGGCTTTTCGCTTGCCGGCGAACCCGGATATTTCAGCTTGAGCAGTTACTATAAAAACCATCCGGAACTCCATAAGAACTATCCTTATTTAAGGCTTTCAGCGAGGTATAGTGTGAATTTTTAACGGGAAGAAATGATGCAATGTAATTTTTCCGTTTCAAACGCATCCACCGATAAAATTTCATCATATTTAAAAGCTAATAATTTGCTTAATGAAGAAATTTTTACTTCCCCTACTCGCCTTATTCAGTTTTTTTTTCGCATCTGCCCAAAAAAATGTTAAAAAGCCGCTCGACCACTCGGTTTATGATGGCTGGCAGGCCATAGCCAACCAGCACATCAGCAGCGATGGCAATTGGGTGCTTTATGTGGTAAAACCGCAGGAAGGAGATGCTGATCTTTTTGTAAAGGATATTAAAAACAGCCGTCAGGTTAAAGTTGCGCGCGCTGATACCGGCCGAATTACTTCCGATTCGAAATATGCAGTGGTATTGATCAAACCTTTTTTTAAGGATACCCGCCTGGCTAAAATAAAAAAGAAGAAACAAAGCGAGTATCCAAAAGACTCTTTAGCAATAATAACACTGGATAAAAATCTGGTGGAAAAATTCCCTTACGTGCGCTCGTTTAAAATGGCCGAAAAGGCGTCCGTAGTGGCGTATTTATCGCCTTCAGATACCATCAGGAAACCTGCGGCATCAGATACGTCAAAAAAAGCCATTGCCACCACGGTTGCGCCACCAGTACGTGAAGGCGCCGAACTTACAGTGCGTCAATTGTTAACCGGCGCAGCACGATCTTTTGACTATGTAACCGAATATCAGTTAAGCAAAAATGGCAAGTGGCTGGCTTTTTCGGTAACCGGGCCTAAGAAATCAAAAACTGTTAAATCGGGTTTATTTGTTTATGATATTGAGGGTGATAGCTTAAAAATGGTAAGCACCGGGCGGGGAAACTACCGTAACCTGATATTTGATGATGCAGGCATGCAGCTGGCTTTTACCGCCGAAAAGAATCCGGAAAAGGCTTTGGTAAAACCGTTTAAGCTTTACTATTACACTGCCGAAAAGGATAGTGCCGATATTATTGCTGCACCAAACTCAACCGGAATGCCCAAAAACTGGGCCGTTAGCGGTGACGGACGGGTGTACTTTAGCAAAAACGGAAGCAATTTATTTTTCGGCACCGCCCCAATCCCAAAGCCGATAGATACTACGATTGTTGATTTTGAAGTAGCGAAACTGGATATCTGGAATTATAAAGACGACTACTTGCAACCCGAACAACTAAAAAACCTACAGCGCGACTTGAAACGCAGCTATCTGGCCATTATCCACCCGGCAGATGCCGGCAACAAATTGGTTCAACTTGGCGATCCTGATATCCGCGACATTATGGTGCCTGATAACAACAACGGGGATTTCGTATTGGGTATATCAGACACCGGCGCCCGGGTACAATCGCAATGGGAAGGTGGATCGAACAAAGAAGCCTTTTTAATTAATACAAAAACCGGCGGGCGGACGCGTATCAATAACCGTTTAAAGGCCAGCTACAGCATTTCGCCGGGTGGTAATTACGTGGTTTGGTTTGATGCAAAAGACCAGAATTTCTATAGCTACGCTATCACCACAGGCAAAAAGATAAATTTAACCGGCACTACGGGCGTAAAAATGGGTGATGAACAAAATGACGTACCTGATGACCCTGCTGATTACGGAATTGCCGGGTGGGAACAGAATGATAAAACCATATTATTGTACGACCGTTACGACATTTGGAGCATCGACCCGGCGACTGGTAAAGCCGTAAATTTCACTAATGGCATAGGTCGAAAGGAAAAAATCATTTTCCGCTACCAAAACACAGATCCCGATCAAAAATTTATCCCGTCGCAAAAAGTGCTTTGGCTAATCGCTCAAAACGACGAGAACAAACAATGGGGTTATTACAAAAAAGCATTGGGAAGCATAACGCCTCCCGAGAAAGTAGTAATGGCGCCAATAGGTTACAGTGCACTGATAAAAGCAAAGAATGCTGATAATTTTATCTACACCAAATTCAGCTATCAGCAGTCGCCGGATATTTATGTATCCACCGATTTTAAAAACGAGACTAAATTAAGCGCCATTAACCCGCAACAGGCCCAATACAACTGGGGCACTGCCGAATTGGTGCAATGGACAACACCAAAAGGCTACCATTCAAAAGGAATATTGTATAAGCCGGAAGATTTTGACCCGACTAAAAAATACCCGATGGTAGTTTATTTTTATGAAAAGCTATCCGAGGGTTTGTATAGCTATGTGCCGCCGGCTCCTACCCCATCACGTTTACCCATTTCGTTTTTTGTGAGTAATGGTTATTTAGTTTTTGCGCCGGATATTAGTTATGAAACCGGGCACCCTGGTGCCTCCGCAGTAGAGTTCGTTAATTCGGGCGTTGAAACACTGAAGAAAAACGCCTGGGTAGATGGTGCGCATATTGGCATACAGGGCCAAAGCTGGGGCGGCTACCAGGTGGCGTATTTAATTACCCAAACCAATATGTATGCAGCAGCCTGGGCGGGGGCACCAGTTGCCAACATGACCTCGGCTTACGGAGGTATTCGTTGGGAATCGGGCGTAAACAGGCAGTTTCAATACGAAAAAACGCAAAGCCGCATAGGTGCTACGCTGTGGGAAAAGCCTGATTTGTACATAGAAAACTCGCCGCTTTTTCATTTACCGAAAGTAAAAACACCCGTGATGATTATGAGCAATGATGCTGATGGGGCCGTACCATGGTACCAGGGCATTGAGATGTTTACAGCCCTGCGCCGCTTGGGCAAGCCTGTTTGGTTACTGGAATATAATGGCGAAGCTCATAACCTGGTACTGCGCCAAAACCGTAAGGACATATCTATCCGTGAGCAGCAGTTTTTCGATCATTTTTTGAAAGGAGCGCAAATGCCTGTTTGGATGGATAAAGGCGTGCCTGCTGTGGATAAAGGTAAGGATTGGGGATTTGAATTAGAGAAGTAGCGTCGCAGGTGATTGATTCAAATATAATATTATCATTCGGAAATATTATATTTAAATCAATCACCAAACCAATCAATAAAGGCAAAACTAATACCGTAAAGGACTTTCAAGATTTCTGAAAACTGCTTAAATCAAAAAAATATCTTCACCCAATTTAACGCGTGGATCAAATTTGGCGGCTACACCCGCTGTGCGCCATGGATTGATGCCCATTATAGCCAAAGTAAATTAGGCCGCTAACGTCTTATCAAACTGCATGGCATCGGTATTGTACGTTTCATGAGGTAGGTTTGTATGTAAGCGAAATTATTTTTCACCAAACCCTTATTATTCATATTATTTTATATTATTTTTAGTGAGCCAATTATTTATAGTTAATAAATCAATACTTATAACCATCACTAAAATTAAATATGAAAACCTTTTTCCTTATTTTTTCATTAGCCGCTCTGTTATGTATAAAAACCTGTTTTGCCCAAAACTTTTACGAGGTTAAATGGACCGGCGATAAAATGGTTAAATACACAGGCTTTTTAATTTATAACAGCGATAACGATGCCCTTATGCGCGTGGGTTACACCGCAGACGGCGTTTACAGAGTGGCCGAATATAAAGTAAATTCCAAACACTTCACCTCACAGGATGGCACCAACTATTATATGATGGAGGGAAAAGACGCCCGTTTAGTGTATGGCGCAGCGGCCCACTCCTATTCTGCCGATAAATTTCTATTTGCTGATCTGGATGCTACACACCATTTTAAAAATCTGTTTACTTACGATGAAAACGACCTGAAGAAAAGCAATTTAGCTGATTTGATGAAACATGCCACCTGGCGAAAGCTTGATCCTAAGGTTGATTTTAACCAAACCTATATCCATGAGTTTTATGGCACCAACGAACATAACTATACTGCACTGCTCAGTTTGGTAAATACGCCAAAGGATTATTCAACCAGCAACGCTAAATTATATTTGGTAGTGGTAGCCAATACGCTTGATAACAGTATAGGAACCGGCTGCGAGGTTGACCGGCGAAAATTAGTGAATGAAATGCACAGCATTGCCAGCGCCTTAAACATTGGCATTGAAGAGCATATAATATACGGTTCTGATTTTAGCAGTGCCAATGTACTAAATACAATTGAGGCTATGCACCCATCGGCTGACGATATTGTGCTGTTTTTTTACCGCGGACATGGCTTCCGTTGGAATAATCAAAAAAGTTCCTGGCCGTCAATGTCAACCCGGATATCCTCGTATGATCCTTTTACCTATGTTAGTTTAGATGATGTTTACGCTAAAATTATAGCAAAAGGCGCCAGGCTCAATATGGTTTTTGGTGATTTATGCAACAGCGATGTAGGGATAGACAAGCCGGAAGTTACCAACCAGGGCACCAATTCCCTGCAATCAAACTTCTATCCCGATGCTGATAAGTTGAAGAAATTATTTCTGCGCTCGAAAGGTAATTTAATGTCGGTTGCGGCAAGCCCGGGCGAAGTTTCATGGACAAGCGCTTATGACGGGGGCTTTTTTACTTCCAGCTTTTTTGAATCGTTACATGCCGAAATCGGAACGCTTTCGGGTTCAGGGAGTTGGAAAAACATCCTGATATCAACTATTAACAAAGCCAAATACAAATCGCAGTTTGCGTGCAACACCTGTTCGGTACAGAATGGAGAATATTATGTATCGGCAGATTTAGACAATCAATGAAAAGGCACAGCAGGTATGTGATGATATTGGGTTTAACGCTGCTTGGTTGTAGTTCGTTAAAAAACGGTGACGAAAAAAAAAGCAGCGTAATTTTATACAAAATTTCGGGCATGCCCGTTAGGGCTTTAAACTACAAGCCAAATACGCAGTATATTGATGACTACGAAGTACTAAACACCTATGCAGTAGGCGATAACGCTTCGGTTGGATTGAACAAAATCCTGTCGGCAGATTCATTAACGATAAAAGATATTCACCGGAGCTGCGATTTTTTTCCGGCTTATGCGTTAAAGTGGGTATCAGGTAAAGTAATATTAATCAGTTTATTGCCCTGTGCAAAAATACAGCGGATTAATAAACCAGCGGATGGATTATTAGCGGTAGACGATATAAAACCACACAGTCAATTGGAAAATTGGGTGTTAAAAGTGGCCTCCGCCACTAAATAGTATTAACGCCCCTCCCCTTTCTTTAAAAATCCCCCGTCTATCAGCACGATACCCAACGCCAACGCTAACTCGATCGAATTCAAAACATCCCTCTTCATTTCTTCCGTCACCCTTGCAAATCCAAACAGCCGTGCTATAAATAGCACAGCTGCCTCAGGTTGTATAGCTACCGCTTCTTCAACTACTTTTTGAATAGCCAGGTTCATTTCTTCGGGTGCTATGTATTGCAGTTTTTTGGAAGTAACAGGCAGTGCGCTGCGGTCACGTATCACAGGCATCTCCATATCCGGGTGCCAAAGAAAATCAACAATAATTTTTATAGTGCCGATTTGTTGGGCATAGGCGCTTGCTTGTGTCAGCGTATATTTTACCCGCGAATTTACCCTCGCAATTTTGGCGGCTTCAGCCATACGCCGGGTCATTTCGTCAAAATGGACTGGGCCTTCAACCCGTACAATTTCGGTTATCCAGCCCGCCAGCCTGGCAAACGAATATAAATTCAGCTCTTGTATAGCAACTTCAGCGGGAAGTTTGGCAAACACATAAGGTGGTACTGATGAGCTGGCCGGTTTTAAATGCTCGCGGCTCACCGTAAGTATTTCGTTTTGCTCTTCCTCTTCTGCATCATCCAGTTGGGTTTGTTCTTTGGCCTTTTCAATAGCAATTATTAATCGATCCAACTCCTGTTTAGGGTTGCGGAACCAATCCGTACTCCAAATGCGGAATATCTTCCAGCCCATGGTTTCAAGCACCTGTTTTCGTAGCCTGTCTCTATCGCGGGCCGATTTGGCCAATGCGTAGGCATCGCCATCGCATTCAATGCCGATGATATAACGGCCGGGATTTAGCGGATCAACAATTGCCAGATCAATATAAAAAGCTTCTGAGCCTACCTTTTTGCGAACGGTGTAGCCTTTTGCGGTTAAATGGCCGGCAACTTCGTCTTCAAACGGCCGTGGCGTTGGTGCTAAAACAGCGCCCTGCATATCAAAACGGCCATGCTGAGCGAAATAAAGAAAGCTTTTCAACGCTTTTACCCCAAATTTAGTGAGCGCAGTTATTTTAATATCGTCGGCAGTGATATTGGTAAACACCTCACAGCGCATTTTGGCCCGGGTAATTAGTACGTTTAGGCGCCGCTCGCCGCCTTCGTTATTCAACGGACCGAAACTCATAGGCACGCTACCGTTTTCGATTTTTCCGTAACCGATGCTGATGTAAATAACATCACGTTCATCGCCCTGCACATTCTCTAAATTTTTGATAAAGAAAGGCTCATGTGCATGACTGCCAAAAAAACTTTCAGCGTCCGGCGATTTTCGCCGGCGCGACTCCAAGGTGTTTTGGATAGCCTGCATTTGCGCTGTGCTAAACGCAACCACACCCAAACTTTGTTTTGGGTTATTAATGGCATGGGCAATCACCGCGTCAGCCACTGCTTCAGCTTCTATGGCATTAGCCCGTGTTTTTCCCCTGTCGTAAATTGCATGCTCAAGGTAATGAAACACCAACCCCATTCGTTGCCGGTGGCCCGGACTTGGAAATATCACCAGCTTATCTTCATAAAACTCCCGGTTCGACAAGCTGATTAACGACTCATGCTGACTACGGTAATGCCACCGTAACATTTGTTGATGCGCGCCCTGCGCATCGCACATACCTAATATACTTTGCATATCAGCCGTCACATTGTCTTCATCATCAATGTCGGTATTCATCCGGTCGAAGAAGCTGGTTGGCGGCAATTGCTTCGAGTCGCCCACAACCACAAGTTGTTTCCCGCGCATTATGGCGCCTAATGCCTCTACAGGGCGCACCTGGCTGGCTTCGTCGAATATCACCAGATCAAACTCAATACTTGCAGGAGGTAAAAATGCAGCTATCGACATTGGGCTCATCATCATCACCGGCTTTATAGCCTGGATGGCCAGCCCCGCTTCCTGTATCAATTTACGGATAGGCATTAACCGCGATTTTTTATTGAATTCGCCGCGCAATACGTTAACCTGACCACCCGCTTGTTGCCGCGGAACGTTTTCCCAATGCTTCAAAGCCACAAGCACGCGGTTGTATTGCAAATTCAGCATATCCATCCTCCTGAATTTCTCTACCACTTCTTCGTGACTTGCACGCTCAAATTTTATCAGGGCCGGATTTAAGGAAAACGCCTGTTCAATTAAATATTCGTACCACGTTTTTTGCAGGGCAGTTTTTAAATGCTCTGCGGCGCCGTTCCATTCCAGGCAGGCTGCCGTTAAAAACGATAAATGCTCCTCAGTTGCGGTATTAGTGAGATTATTCCAGGCTATTACTTTTTGTATCTCCGCAAAATGGCTTATCCACTGCTCCATGGTTTGTAACTGGGCCTGAAAATACAACTGATCCAGCGATATACCCGGCGAGCGGACAGCCAAATCCATCTTTATCCTGTCCATAAACGCCTGCAGCGTACCTTGCTGCTGGTTGAGTTTGCCGCTAAGCAGTTCAGCACTCTTTTGGGCAGCTTCTCCGTTTTTAACGTGATCGAGATAATTAATAATCACTGGTGGAACCGCGCCATCGGCAACAGCCTCCTGCAAATTGGCCATATAAACGGCAATCTTTTGTAATGCCGCCCAATCCGACCGTTGTTTTAACCAGTTTTTGCCGAACAACTGCATGGCCAAAGGCTCCAACTCTGTCAGCGTATTTTTTAGCTGCCGCGATTCGGAAATAGCATCAATGTACCTGATCTTTCCGGCGGCATCCGGTGGCAATGGTGTTTTACATAAGGCTGCCAATTGTTTATTGCTGTTGCGATAGCCTCCTATAAAAGTTTTATACCATTTATCGCCATAAGCCATCAGGTTTTGTCGTATCTCTAAAACATTCTGATCCCAGGCCTCGGGCATTAAAATATCTTTATACTCCTGCTGCAGGCCGGCATAGCGCTTACCTGTGTCCAATAGCTCGTCCACATCATGCCGGTTAAGTAACCATGCGTCGTTTTTAATATCAATACCGCGTAAATCAGGGCTTTGCGCAGCAAGTTTGCATAATTCGAGCAATTTAAAAGTGCTTACCCGATTTTTTGGCGCGGGGGTAGCAAACTGACTGGCTATGTGCTCGCTCTCCTGCTGTAAATCCAGCAATGCCTGCTGCGCTGCACGTAACTGTTGTTGTATGGCGGGTTCCTCATGCGGGAAAAAAACTGTAAGCTGACTACCCCAGAAAAGTAACTTTGATGGTACGCCAATCTCTGCAAGCCGGGCCTGTATTTTGTCGGCCATGGCTTCGGCTTTTTGCATCCGGTCAATGTCCCAATGATCAATTTGCTCCAGCGGGATTTTGGGCAATTCAATTTTGGCAGTAATGTTATAAATCCCCAGCAAAAAACCTATTACCTTTTGCGGCGAGAAATTGCTGCCTAAAATAGCATTGTTAATAGCTGTGCAATAGTCATTCAATTCTTTACGGTAAGCGCCCAGCAGCGTCAGTTCCTGGTTTAACTGGGTAACAGTGGGCTTACCTAATTCCATTACCCGCCGCAGTTCTTCCAACAAATCTTTTTTATTGGCTTTGTGGCTGTGCAGTTCAAGGCAGGCCTCGCCCAGGTTTATGGCATCCATGCGTCGTTTTACAACCTCCAGCGCAGCCATTTTTTCGGCCACAAACAATACCTTTTTGCCTTGTCCTACAGCATCAGCTATGATATTAGTAATGGTTTGCGATTTGCCTGTACCGGGCGGCCCCTGTATCACCATGTTGCGACCTTCGTGCACTGCCAGCATGGCCAGCACCTGCGAGCTATCAGCATCCACCACCTGGAAAAGTCCGTTGGCGTTGGTTTCAGTGTCCAACTGATCCTCGTCTGTGGCGGTGGGCGCCTGCTCATGAAAACCATCGTCAAATAGCGCTATCAGGTTTTGATGGGCGTAAGGTTTGCTTTCATCGGGCCATTTTTCGCTGTCAAGATCGTGATAGAGCATAAATTTCCCGAATGAGAAAAAGCCAAGCTCCATGGCATCCGGATCCATTTTCCATTTTATGTTGCGTGCAACCCGGCCAGCAATATCAGCCAGATAATCATCAATATTAAAATCGTCCGCTTCGGGTATATCGGGGATGGTAATATTAAAATCCGCCATCATTTTGGCCTGTAATGATAGGTTTGCGCCAATTTCACTACCAGTATACCGCAGCCTAAACCGCTCATTGGCGCTCGACCGCTCCAGCGATACCGGAATCAACACCAATGGCGCCAGCCGAACATCTTCATTATTACCATCCTCATACCAGTTGAGCGTACCTAAGGATAAGTATAGCGTGTTTATGCCCTGTTCTTCGATACTGGTTTTGGCAAAATAATAGGTGTTTAATAGTTTAACCTGAAGTTTTTGCTCCGTTTCGCTGGTTTGCAGTTTGGTATCGCGATAGCTTTCCTGCGATACAGGTTGCGGCAAAACCGGGAGATCATTGTCTTCTTCGGTGGTTGCCGGGTCCGGTAGCCCCAAAAAGGTCATCGCCTTGTTTTGACTCACCAAAATATCATAAATATAGCGCGACTTTTCCTGTATAATGTGCAGTCCCCTTGCTTTGGAGGCTTTGTAATTTAACAAAGGGTTGCGCAATCCCAAATCCAGCAACTCCTTACGCGAGGCCTCCAAACCGGCCAGTATCGTTTCGTTCATTTAGTGCTTTAAAATCTTAAACTTAGTAAAAAAAAATCATTCACTTCGTGGTCATTGAGTCATTTCACTGCGTTGTCATTCAGTCATTAACGCGTTATCACTGAATTATTATATCAACCAAACAATGACTCAATGACCAAATGACTCAATGATTCACCTAACCGGTTCAATAAATATCTGTTTTATCCTCGGGAACTCCATCTGTATGGTTTTGGTGATCCGCTCAATAGCATCGGTAATTTGCCGGGTAGTAAGATTTGGCTTAAAAACAGTGTTCAGGTGCAATAATACTTCTTCCGGCCCCATATACATACTAAAATGCTTCTTCACTTTTAAAACTGCCTCATCGGCCTGTGTAAGCACTACTATTTTTCGTAATGTTTTACGGCTGGTTGTTTCGCCCATCAGCAGGCTTTTACTTTCCCGAACCAACACAGCCGAAATCGTTATCAATATCAATCCGATTAGCATAGACGCAGCGCTGTCATAATATGGATTATGAAGCAGGTGACCTAAAAACACACCTAAAAAAGCTACTATGAGGCCTGTCATATCGCCAACGTCGCCTAAAAGCACAATAATTACCGATGGGTCCTTGGTTTGCTTGACCGCCCTCCAAAAAGAAAGATGCCCGCGTTGTTTGTTAAACGTTTTTAACGCCGTGTAAAGCGAAACCGCATTAAACACAAAGGCAATGGCTAAAACACTGTAATCCCACGCCTCGTTGCCATCCAGCATGGGTTGCTGCAGCCGCATCAATCCTTCATAAAAGGAAACGCACCCCCCCAAAACAAAGATCATTAGCGATACGATAAAGGACCAGAAGTACAGCTCCTTGCCATAACCAAACGGGCGGTCGAGGTCTGGCTTTCTTGAACTTGTTTTTATCCCCCAAATCAACAGCACCTGGCTGGCGGCATCAATTATAGAATGTATGCCTTCCGATACCATCGATGCACTGCCGGTAAATGCAGCCGCAATAAATTTTGATATAGCGATGAGCAGATCGACCGCTAAGGAAACATAAATAAATAAGCGCGACTTCATGGATATTTATAAATACGTGTCCTGTTTAATTTATTTAATAACAGCAATATACCTAAGATGTTGGCATTTCTTTCAGCAACTCATTCTTTTTTACAAAACTAAAACACCATCACCGGGTTTTCTTAAAATCTGCAACCCAATTAAATGATATATACAGGTACAAGTGGCTTGGTACTTCCGGTTCCTAATAAACAGGCATTTCCGCCCGAATTTCAGGATAAAAGCCGCCTTACTTATTATGCTTCACGATTCAACAGCATTGAGATCAACAGTTCATTTTATAAAGTACCGATGGTGTCGACCGTTAAAAAATGGGCCGAAAGTGTGCCGGATAACTTTCAGTTCACTTTTAAGTTGTGGCGTCAGATTACCCACAACAAGCAACTCGCTTTTGAAGCCGCAGATGTGGAGCATTTTATGAATGTGATTAATAACACGGGCGATAAGAGCGGATGTTTGCTGATACAATTTCCAAAAAGCATAACCATAGCCAGCGCCACTCAGCTTGAAAAGTTATTGTCATCAATACAGGCGGCTAATCCGCAACATCAATGGAAGGTGGCCGTTGAGTTTCGCAGCCCAACCTGGTATCAACAGGGCGTTTATGATTTATTGGCTTATTACCAGGCAGGTATTGTACTGCATGATATGCCTGCATCAATAACGCCGTTAATTCATGTAAACCAAACCTTTGTTTATCTGCGCTTTCATGGCCCGAACGGTAGCTATAAGGGCAGTTATAATGATGATTTTTTACACGAATATGCCTTGTATATAAAGGAATGGCAGGATGAGGGCAAAACAGTTTATGTCTATTTTAACAACACCGTGGGAGATGCTGTTAAAAATCTAATCACACTTAAACAATTTATTAACGGTTGAGCCAATAAAAAGAAAAATTGAGTACGCCAGCAAAAATAACCCACAATAGATATGGTATCAAAAACCAGGCGGCTGCGTTATTTATTTTACCGAACGCTTTGATATTTAAAACAATACTCACAATAAGCGCTAAAATAACAATGAATCCGGCCAAAATTTGGTGAAAATTAAAAAACACTACCGACCATGATGCATTTAAAATTAGCTGAACAAAATAAATAAACCTCGCTTTAACATAATCAATCCTTTTGCGGCGATGGTACCAGGCCAGGTAGGCGGCGAAAGCAATCATGATATATAAAAAAGTCCAAACCGGTGCAAAAATGGCGTTGGGCGGGTTAAATGTTGGTTTATGTAAACCAAGATACCAACCCTTAATTTGCGATTCGGAAAAAAAACCTGTTATAGCAGCGATGCTTAGCGTAATGGACATACTGATAATAAAAGGAAAAAATTTAAAAGGCTTGCCGCTATCGGTCATAGGTTAGATGAATAAAAATATTTAAAAGTAATAAGCAATTTAGGAGCAATTTTGTTTTTTTTTGTTTTTAAGCTTCCTCCCCTCCCACAAAAAACTGCTTATTAAAATTCACCAAATAAAGTTCGCTGGTGGCCCGGGTACAAGCGGTATAAAACCAGCGTAAAAAATCAGTGTTCACCATTTCGTCGGTTAAATAACCCTGATCTACGAAAACAGCGTCCCATTGGCCCCCCTGGGCCTTGTGGCAGGTAATGGCATAAGCAAATTTTATTTGCAGGGCATTGTAATAGGGATTTAGTTTTAGTTCCTTCCATTTATCGCGTTTGGCGGGGATATGATCGTAATCCTTCATCGCTTCCAGGTATAATCTTTTCTGATCATCGGGCAGCAGCGCAGGTGCTTCGGAGTAAAGTGTATCGAGTAGTATCTTACAATCCAGCACAGGGTCTTCTGCGTAATCAATAAACTCAAGCTGCACATCGGCAAAGCGGAAACCATACATATCCTCAATACGGCGCACTTTTTTTATGCGGGCAATATCGCCATTGGCAATAAAGCCGGTGCTTTTTTCCTCTTCATCCTGCATCCAGAAATAGTTGTTTTTCACCACCATTACCTGGTCGCCGCCGGTAAGCTCTTCTTCGCGGTATAATATACGCGCCCGTATTTGCCGGTTATAGGCATTAGCATTTTTGTTCGAGCGGCAAATGATTAGCGTATTATCGTGCCCGTATTTGCTATAGGCATAGTTAAGCCCCTCTTCCAGCATATCGCCCCCCATGCGAAACATATCGCTATATCCTTTGGTGACAATTTGTGGCATCTTCTCTTTTTTCTTGCGGATAATATCGCGCACACGGGTAACATTAAATAAAATGCCTGAATCTTTTTGCTGGCGCAGTACATCAGTTAGTTCGAAGCTAAAAACATCCAGTCCGAATTTATCTTTCATGTTTTTCACATCCAGCGCCGGGCTATCCTCCGAACCGACAGGGGGCAACTGTGCGGTATCGCCCACCAGCATCAGTTTGCAGTTTTTCCCGTTGTAAACAAACCTTAACAGATCAAACAACAAGGAACCCTTTTGATTAAGGCCAATTTCGTCCGAAATCATGGATGCTTCGTCAACAATAAACAGTGTATTATCGGCCAGATTATCGCCAATTAAAAAACCTTCATCAACATTAAACGCCGTTTTTTTGCGATAAATGCGTTTATGAATAGTAAAGGCCTTACGGCCCGAGTAGGCAGTGATTACTTTTGCCGCCCTACCGGTAGGTGCCAGCAACACATACTTAAAATTATATGCCCGCAAAGCTTTTGTTAATGCGCCTAAAACAGTGGTTTTACCTGTCCCGGCGTAGCCCTTCAAAATGAAGCATTCGTCGCCATTATTAGTTAGCAAAAACGTGTGCAGTTTGCCAAAAAGCTCCAATTGTTGCGGCGTAGCTTCGTGCGGGAATGCTTTTTGGATATAATCGGACACGAGTTGGGTTGATTAAGTTGGATTTAGTTGATTGGGTTGATTCAGTTAACAACTATTTAATTAATAACGCAAACTTAATTCTTAAATCAATTAAAGCTGTCAAATTCAGTCTTGATTATTTATTTTCATGAAAGCTATTCAACTTATTCAACTCAACATAACCCAATCATCCCTTCTCCCCTCTGGCTCTAAAAAAATAATAAGTCTGGCTGCTGTAGCTAAACACCACCACGATAATAGTGGTTAGAATTTTTGACGGCGTAGGATACCACCCCAAATAGTCGACAAAAAATTTGAGCAGCGCATAGTTGAAGAATATACAGATAACCACCACCAAAATATACCTCTGCAACTGGCTCCGGCCATTTAGTCCCGATTCCTGGAAGACGACGTATCGGTTTAAAAAGAACCCGGTTGGCAGCGAAATACTTAGTGCGGAAAACAACGCAGCAATATGCGGGCTTAAAGTAAAAAAGCCCAGTGTTACCAAATGTCCTTTAAAAATAAAATTATAGGCGATAGAAAAAAGAGAGATATCAAGCGCCGTATTTGCGCCTCCACAGGCAGCGTATCTGAATGTTTGCAGCGGCATAATTTTTTTGAAAATAGGATAAAAAAAATCTATCAGCCGCAAAATAAACAGCCTGATGCTTTCATGAATTCTCTTCCACAAGGGGTATTCTGTCATTTTAAATATGGATTGGGGCTGAATATAACAATTTCGGAATGGTTGAGCTATTAAATTATTTTTCAAGTTCTTAAAAAAAACGCAACCAATAATTTTCGTTTGCGTATAGCGATTTACATATTACAATTTTAAGACCTAAAGCTAACGTTATGAAAAAAATTTATCTTGAGTTTCTAAGAGGAATTTCATCAGTGTTCATCCTTGGTTGGCATTTAATTTTCCTTGCGCCTACCGGTCACCCCACAAGATTTGCAGGTTATTGGGGCACAGATGCTTTGATGTTATTTTTCATGCTATCGGGGCTGGTAATCAATATGTCTCAAAGTACTAAGCCAAAAACTACCATCCCTTTCTTAACCAACCGTTTTATTAGAATTTATCCGCAATTCCTGATTGGGATATTATTGGCATTCATTGCATTATATATTACAAATACCACATTTCCATCCATAAAAACTACTATAGGTAACCTTTTCCTGGTGAGCACCATGAACGATTATATGGGTTACATCGTCCCAAGTATTCAAAGCAACCTCGCTGTATGGTCATTGTCATTCGAGGTTGCATTTTATGTGCTTTTTGCATTCACCATTGGCCGGTATCAAAAAAAAGCACTGATATGTTGGTTCATGATTTCGTTGATTGCCATACCACTTCATTTTTTAAGATCAGATCGTGACGTTTTTACACATGCCATCGCTATTTTTTCATTTTCATCTATCTGGCTGGTAGGCTATTATATTTATGAATACCGTCACCTCATTTATACCGATAAATATGTTGTACTCTTTAGTCTTGGAGTTCTGCCCTTAATTTCGCGAATGCATTTTTCCGCAAACTTTTATGATCCATTCCGTTATTTTATCTTTGCTATTTTTGCCATCCCGTTCTTCCGTTACTGTTTACAATTACCACCCGCCGGCAAAAAAATAAAGATAATTTATGTGGTGATACCCCATATTCTTATTGTTTTTGCCGCTTTAACTATACGTTATTTGCCGCTTAAAAACGCCATTGCATACAGCACTTTGCCATACGTTTATATAGGTTTGGGCTATCTGGCTGACGTGTTAAAAATTAATGCAAGGCTAAAAGATTTTATCAATAAATCGGGTGCTATTATGGGTAAATATTCATATTCGTTATATATCAGCCATTTCCCAATCGTATTTATTTTTTCTAAGCTAATGCATAACATTTGGGGCTATGTATTTTTTTGCCTTCCGGTTGTTTTTGTTGTTGCATACAGCCTTGAAACCTGGTTGCAACCTGCTGTAGTAAAATATTTTAGAAAAGCGAAAGCCATGGTGCCTGCTACAGAGTCCACTGCGGGCAATTACCCTGAAACAATTTCGCCCTATTTATTCCCTGCAGGCAGGCCCGAAATAATCGCATAAAAAATGTAACCAAAAATTCAAAGTTTCGTATAAAGTTTCTGAGCATAGGGCACTCGGCGTTTATCAAAATGACTATGAAGAAACTTTACCTTGAGTTTATACGTGGTGCTGCAGCTATAACTGTGCTTGTATATCATTTTTTGGAGTTGCAAACGCTCCGGAACCATTCCAAACATTTTTATTTTGCCAATTGGGGTACCGATGCCGTTATTATATTTTTCATCCTATCGGGCGTTGTTATTAATATTTCGCAAACCAATAATCCTAAGGAAAAAGGTCAGTTTTTAGGCAACCGTTTACTTCGTATTTACCCGCAATTGGTTACCGGTTTAATTTTGGGTTTGGCAGTATTGTATGTAACCCAGTCCGAATTACCATCCGTCGGCACCATAGCCGGCAATTTTCTGATGATCAGCGCTATAAAAAGCTATATGATCAATATAGTCCCTTGTATTGAAAGCAATAGCCCATTGTGGAGTATATCATACGAAATTGTGTTTTATCTCCTTTTTGCTTTGTCTATTGGTAAATATCAAAAAAAGGCGGTTGTAGCGTGGTTTATAACCGCGCTTTGCGTAATGCCACTTTACTATTTGCAAATTGGCCCTGATGTTTTAAAGCACTTTGTAGCAGTACTGGCATTTTCGTCTATTTGGCTTACCGGCTATTATGTTTATCAGTTCCGTAATAAATTTTATGTCAACAAGTATACCGCTTTGTTTAGCGCAGGTACGTTGCCATTAATTTCGCGGATGCATATCTCTTCCATCTATTACGATCCGGCCAAGTATCTGTTGTTTGCTGTATTTGCAATTCCGTTTTTTAGATTTTGTTTGCAAACGCGAAAACAAGGTAAAAAAATCAATCTCTTTTATTTAATAATTCCTTACCTGCCAGTTGTTTATATTGTGTTTAATCAACCTTACTTAACATTTACCAGTTTCGCTCTGTATAGTATTTTACCAGCAGTTTTAATGAGCATTTGCTTTGTTGTCGATATCCTAAAAATTAAAGCCGTAGTTATCAATTTTATTAACAGTACGGGTAACTTTTTAGGTAAATATTCCTACTCAATATATATTTGCCATTACCCTGTGTTGTTCTTTTTTGCAGCATTTGTTCATAACCCTGTGTTAAACCTGCTGCTAAGTGTTGCTTGCATTGCCCTTATTGCTTACGGCCTCGAAACTTATTTGCAGCCCGCCGTGGTAAGTTATTTCAGAAGACCACAAGCCGCCGGTCAATCGCCTGTTTTCAGCTTCCGGGCATGGCTTAAACCTGCCTTTGAACTGGCATTAGTGAAACGAATAATCGTATCGTTAATGACTACTGTTGTTTGGTTGCTGCTACTCCCATTCCATAACCGTTAGAGGAATCTGATCAAATTTTTTCCAGCTTTACAGCGAAAACCTTACCGGGTTTTCGCTGTTTTCGTTTTAATATTTGGCGTATGTTTATTTATTATAAAAATAATTACTTTTGTTAATCTACATGAGCAGCAACAACTACACAGATAATTCGTTCAATTTATACCAGGCTTATAGCTACACCTTGTTATTACAGGTTGACGCTACATCATTTAGTTATGCGGTTGTATATCAAAACCGGTTGCTGGTTTCGGCGCAAAACTGTTCTTTAAATGAGCTTTCCCGTCCGCAACAACTGGCTGATTTACTGTCGGCTACCTATAAAAAAGTAATTATAGGCTTACCAGCAACCGGGTTAACCCTGGTACCAAAAAGCTTATTCAGCGAAGAACGTATTGCGGCTTTTGCCCGTTACCTTGATGTTAAGGAAACCGAGAAAGTATTGGCCCAACCGCTGGACGACCAAAACGTAATTATTTATAAAACCAATGCTAATTTGATTGCAGCGGTAGAGAAATTCAATCTGGGCAACACCGTATATACCGCGAAGGGCTGGATAAAAGCGGTTGCCAAAGGTAATCCCGGTAGTAACAACCTGTACCTGGAGATTGGAAAAAATACAGTTCAGCTATTATATTTTTCGTTAGGAAGCCTGCGTTTTTACAACACTTTTGAATTCGGTAGCGAAGATGAGCTGGTTTATTTTGCCACGTTTGTTTGCGAAGAACTGAATTTAAAACCACTGCAAACTACATTAGTTTTAAGTGGCGAAATAAGCCTGGGCGATAAAAATATGAACCGGCTGAGCGATTTCTTTATAAAAGTTCAATTAAATACCACGCAGGTTTTAGAGTTACCCGGCCAAATTCCGGGGCATAAATTCCTGTCGCTTGCTGCTTTATCGTTATGCGGATCATCGGAGGCACTTTAAGGGGACTAAGGCTTAATCCGCCAAATGATTTGCCCGTTCGCCCTACTACAGATCTGGCTAAAGAAGCACTATTTAATATTCTGCAAAACCAAATTGAGTTTGAAGGCATACGTGTGCTCGATCTATTCAGCGGCACCGGCAATATATCTCTCGAATTTGCCTCGCGTGGCGCCGAACAGGTAACGTCTGTAGATCGCAGCATTCAATGTGTACACTATTTGAAAGATACCGCCCGCCAGCATAAACTAACCAATATCACGGCGCATAAGGACGACGTTTTTAAATACCTGCAATTAGAAACCGAACAGTTCGACCTAATTTTTGCCGATCCCCCTTACGACTTAAACCGCATACCCGAAATACCGGGGATTATTTTCGACAAAAACCTGCTGTTGCCAGATGGTTTATTGATTGTTGAACATCAGTCGCTGCAAAACTTAAGCAAGCACCCGGCATTTGTGGAGCAACGGAAGTACGGGCATTCGTCGTTTTCTTTTTTCAGGGCGGGAAGCTCTGAGGAACTTTAACCTATCCATTTTTTGTCATTCAAAGTGAAGAATCTTCTGAGCCATGCAATAGTCGCTGTTCATATTCGAGAAGTTCGTCGGAGAAGATTCTTCACTTTGTTCGGAATGACAACGGGGCTATATTATATAGGATTATACCTCTTCAAACTTCAATTACCTTAACGTCCAACTCTTTTATAAATCCTAATTCATCCGATTGTGAATTAGTAATCACCGTATCAATCATCTTTAAATCCCCAAACTTCAAATAAGTCTCCTTTCCAATTTTACTCTCGTCGCACAATAAATAGGTTGCCGCGCTGTGGTTGGCAAATGCCTGCGTAATATCGGCTTCCAATTCACTGTTGGCAAATAAGCCATTGCGCGAAATACCGTCCACACCTAAAAATGCTTTCGTAGCTTTGTAATTGGCTATGTGCGCATTAGCTATGCGTCCGTGCATGGCTTTGCGTTCTGCATCGTACTCCCCTCCTATTATATTCAGCGACACCATGCTACCCTGTAATTCGAAAATAACCGGTACAGAGTTGGTAATTACCTTTATCTTTTTGCTTTTTATAAACTGGCAAAGGCGAAAAACCGTGCTGCCACAATCCATAAAAATAATATCGCCATCGTTTATCAGGGCGGCTGCAGCGCGGCATATCCTATCTTTAGCCTCTACGTTTTTTGCCGCTTTGTTTACAAAATCATGTGGTATCTCCAGCGGATTCACTTTCATGGCCCCACCATGAGTGCGAAAAAGCAGGCCATCCGCAGCCAATTGATTCAAATCGCGGCGTACGGTTATTTCTGAAATAGCCAAATCAACGGCTAATTGTTTGATATCTGCCTCGCCCGCAGCTTTCAGTTTTTCTAAAATTATTTGCTTTCTTTTTTGAAAGTTCATTTTTTATATTTTACTTTGATCAAAAATAATCATTTCCAATCAAAAACAATCAAACTATTTTGAAAAATATAAATATTCTTCACACTGATATACTATCCGACAACTGGTATGTACTAAAAAAAATAACATACCAGGATACCGCCGCAGACGGCACAGTGACAACACAAAGCCGCGAAGCTTATGATCGCGGTAACGGCGCTACCATATTATTATACAACAAACAACGCGAAACTGTGATACTAACCCGCCAATTCCGGATGCCGACATACATCAATGGTAATGCCGACGGTTATTTAATTGAATGCTGCGCAGGTTTGCTGGATAAAGATAACCCCGAGGACTGCATCAGGCGCGAAACACAGGAGGAAACCGGGTATAAAATTTCAGCAGTTAGGAAAGTATTTGAAGCCTATATGTCGCCCGGGTCGGTGACCGAGATATTGCATTTTTTTATAGCCGAGTACAATCAGGATATGAAAATAAGCGAAGGCGGCGGACTTGAAGCCGAAAACGAAAACATTGAAGTGCTGGAGCTGCCATTTAAGCAGGCGCTGCAGATGATAAAAACCGGCGAGATACGGGACGCAAAAACGATAATGCTATTGCAATATGCTTTGATTTCGGATTGTCTGAACCATGATTTTTAGGATTTAAAGATGGCCATGATGCATATCCATGATTAAATGTTGATCACAGATTGAAATTGATTAGCGTGATTACACTGATTTTACATTATACCCAAATAAATGACATACCATCTGCGCAATCAAAAAAATCATCTTTAATCTGTGATCAAAAAATAAATCCGAAATCCCAATGATGATACTTATAGCAGGCCCGTATCGCTCGGGCACAAACGACGATCCCGATTTGATTCAGCAAAATTTAGACCGCATGGAAGCCATGGCCTTGCCGTTATTCCGGGCCGGACACATACCGCTTATTGGCGAGTGGCTGGCGCTACCCTTGTTAAAATCAGCAGGCTCCAAATACCCGGGCGATGATGCCTACCAGGAAATATCCTATCCAATAGCCCGGCGCCTGCTCACCAAATGCGATGCTGTGTTGAGAATAGAAGGCGCCTCAAAAGGTGCCGACGGTGACGTAAAATTGGCCAAAGAATTAGGCTTGAAGATTTATTACAAGCTGGAAGATATTATTGGCTGAAATGTTACCTTTGGCAGGATTTATTCAGGAAAACAATGAAAATCGCGCTCTTCCCCGGTTCATTTGACCCGGTTACCAAGGCTCATGTCGATATTGTAAAAAGATCTGTCGGCTTGTTCGACAAGGTCTATATCGGCATTGGTGTTAACAGTACCAAAGCCGGCTTTTTAAGCATCGAAAAAAGGGAGCAAATGCTTCGGGCGGTTTTCGAAACCGATCCGCGCATTCATATCGTAGCGTATGAAGGTCTTACGGTAAATTTTTGTAAAAGTATAGGCGCAACTTATATGATACGCGGCATTCGTACTGTATCAGACTTTGAGTACGAAAAAGCCATCGCACAAATGAATCATTCGCTCGAACCTGAGATTGAAAGCATTTTCATCGTAAGCAAGCCAGGCTATTCGTCTATCAGTTCGAGCATTGTGCGCGAAATTATGCGTTATAACGGCGATGTAAGCCAGTTTATTCCGCAGCAAGCGCTACCCTACCTGTAACTAATTTTTGTTTTACCAGCACATCCATAATGGATGGGAAGGTATTTTCAACAATCGGTTCAATATGGTGCTTTTTAAACCAGCGTACGTCAGTAATGCCTTCTTCTTTTTGGGGCTTTAATTTTCCCTGGGCCTTGCAGCGCATTTTAAACCAGTGTGTTTTCTTTAACACAACCTCGCCCCGGTTAATATAAACGTGGTAGGTTTTGCAAATTTTATCGCCCAGCTCGCTTACTTTAATACCGCATTCTTCTTCTACCTCGCGTACCGCTGCCTCCTTAACCCGTTCATCTTTTTCAATTTTCCCTTTCGGGATATCCCATTTGCCATTACGAAAAATAAACAAATATTCGCCATTTTCGTTTTTAACTAAGCCACCGGCAGCCTCAATAAGGGTGATGTTTTTTTTAATTACCTTTAAAAAGGTACGGGCATCGTTACAATGCACATAGAAGAAATTACTGCGATGAGCGAGTATCCACGTATACAAAATTTTCAGGTCAAATGCCTCGGCATCAATGGCTGTGTAATTTTCTTTGCGCTTTGGCAGCGATTCTGTTAGCAGTATCACTTTTTCGTTAATATAAATTCTGTATTTTTGGGCCATGTTTGATAAATCAGAGACAGAACAAAAGGTTGCTGAATTCCTCTTGCAAATTAAAGCAATAAAATTACAACCTGCCAATCCTTTTACATGGGCCTCGGGCTGGAAGTCGCCAATTTATTGCGATAACCGGATTACACTCTCGCACCCAACTATACGCACGTATATAAGGCAGCAGTTAAGTGAGCTGGTGCAGGATAAATTTGGATCGGCTGGTTGCATTGCCGGGGTGGCTACAGCGGGTATTCCGCAGGGTGTATTGGTTGCACAGGAATTGGGCCTGCCCTTCATCTATGTGCGCGCAAAGCCAAAAGATCATGGCACCGGAAATTTAATTGAGGGCGATGTATTGCCGGGCCGACGGGTGGTGGTGATTGAAGATTTGATATCAACTGGCAAAAGCAGCCTGCAAGCCGTTGAGGCCCTGCGCGATGCAGGTTATGACGTAGCCGGACTGGCAGCCATATTTACTTATGGTTTTGACGTAGCTACGGAAAATTTTAAACAAGCCAACTGCCCGTTTGTAACGTTAAGCAATTACAATGCATTGGTAAAGTATGCCGGCGATAACCAGTTTATATCCGAAAGCGATATTGAATTACTGAGCCAATGGCGGGTTGATCCGGGTGCCTGGGGAAAATAGTTTGCAATGTGCAGTTTGCATTTTGGCAGATATTTGTTTGCAGTGCACAAATATCCCGATTCCGGTAAAAAACTAAAACAACATGCCACCCCAATTGTTACATGCTGACTATTTAACAGATAAAAAACTGCAAACTGCCTGCCGGCAACTGCAAACTGAACAAAAATGAGCATCTTTAAAAGTACAACCACTATAAATCGCCCGGTAAATGAAGTTTACCAGTTTTTAGCCGACTTAAAAAACCATAGCCAGTTAATGCCCGAGAACGTAGAGAACTGGAATGCAACCAATGATGAGGCCAGCTTTACCATAAAAAACATGGGAAAGCTTAGCCTCAAGGTAAAAAACCGTGTGGAAAACCGCGAAATCAGTATCGTTCCAGCCGAAAAACCGCCATTTGATTTGGAGTTAAAATGGACCTTAACTGAAAACAATAACCGAACAGATGTTTTATTTACAATCGACGCGAATTTGAATATGATGATGAAAATGATGGCGTCCGGCCCTTTACAAAAATTGGCCGATCACGAAACTCAAAGTATATTATCTATATTAACTTAGATACCTCAACAAATCACCCGCACACATCCCGGAACTAATATTCCTTTTCCTTCAACACACGGAACGTGAAAACAAACACATTTGCTAATAATAGCAATGCAATAATCAGTGCCATAACCTTTTAATTTAATGTATAATTTATATTAGATTTATACACATTATAACGTGTCATGTTATCTTAAAGTTTACCCTTTCTAATTAATACTTATTTTTCAATAAATAGTGGCATTTATTATGCAATTAAAGTTAAAGAGGCAATAATTGGATAAATTTTGCAACATTTTTACATTTAGCTATAGCTACAAAACTGCGAAAAACAGTGGATTTGAGTTTAAAAACGCCTGAAACGGCGAATAACCCAAAAACAAGGGATTATAGTATAAAGGAATTTAAATACTGTGAACCCACTCCATGCAGCTACGTTTTCCAACTTTCCAAACTTTTCCGGCCCGATAATTATCGGAATTCCGGACTTTCCGACTTCCCTCCCCTTGCTTCCCGGGCAATTTTAACGTACTTTTGCGCCAAATTACAGGGGCAGCATGATTACGGTATCCAATTTAACTTTACGCTATGGTAAACGCACTTTATTTGAAGACGTTAACCTAAAATTTACACAAGGCAACTGCTATGGCATCATTGGCGCCAACGGAGCCGGTAAGTCAACTTTTCTGAAAATACTATCGGGCGAGGTTGACCCAAGCAGCGGCTCGGTAAGTTTTACGCCAGGCGAGCGGATGGCGGTGCTAAGTCAGAATCACTATGCCTTCGATGAATTTACTGTGCTGGAAACCGTAATGATGGGGCATAAGGAAATGTATGCCATAATGAAAGAAAAGGATGCCATTTACCTGAAAGAAGATTTTAACGATGCTGATGGACACCGCGCCGGAGAGTTGGAAAATCTTTTTGCGGAAATGGATGGTTGGAATGCAGAAAGCAATGCCGCCACTATGCTAAGCAACTTAGGGATAAAGGAAGAATTTCATTACCAATTAGTTAAAGATTTAGATAACACCCAAAAAGTGCGCGTATTATTAGCGCAGGCCCTTTTTGGTAAACCCGATATTTTATTACTGGATGAGCCTACCAATGATTTGGACATCCATACCGTAACCTGGCTGGAAGACTTTTTAGCATCGTACGAAGCCATTGTACTGGTAGTATCGCACGACAGGCACTTTTTGGATACCGTTTGTACCCACGTGGTGGATATAGACTTTGCCAAAATGACCATTTATACCGGTAACTATACTTTCTGGTACGAATCGAGTCAATTAGCACTGAAACAACGTTCGGATCAGAATAAAAAGACCGAAGACCGCGTGAAAGAGTTACAGGAGTTTATCCGCCGCTTTAGCGCCAATGCATCCAAATCAAAACAGGCAACCAGCCGTAAAAAAGCGCTTGATAAAATTAATCTCGACGAAATTCAGCCGTCGAACCGTAAATATCCAGGAATTATTTTCAATAATTTAGGCCGCGAAGCCGGCGACCAGATTTTGCAAGTAGAAAACCTGAGTAAATCGTTAAACGGCGAGAAACTATTTTCCAAGGTTCGTTTTATGGTGAATAAGGGCGACAAAATTGCTATCCTATCGCAAAACAGTTTGGCCACTACTGCCTTTTACAATATTTTAAGCGGAAGAGATACTGATTTTAAAGGGGAATATAAATGGGGCGTAACTATCAACGCCGCCGATATACCTATTGACAATACCGAATATTTTAAAGGAAAAGACGATAACCTGATTGACTGGCTGCGCGAATATTCACCGGGCGAAAAGGATGACCAGTTTATTCGCGGCTTTTTAGGCCGGATGCTGTTTAGCGGCGAAGAAGTGCTAAAAAAGAGCAATGTACTATCAGGCGGCGAAAAAATGCGCTGCATGTTTAGCCGCATGATGCTGCAATCGGCCAATCTGTTGATGTTTGACGAACCAACCAATCACCTTGACCTGGAATCCATCACAGCCCTTAACAATGGCATGAAGGATTTTCGCGGCACCATTCTGTTTACCTCACGGGATCATGAGCTGGTTGAAACCGTAGCTAACCGTATCATAGAAATAACACCGGGTGGTACTATCGATAAGCTGATGACCTATGATGAGTACATCAACAGCGACGCAGTACAACAGCTACGCGATGAGATGTACAAGTAGTAATTAAGGGGTTAATTTGAAAAGGTTTTCGCCAATGGATTAGGGTAATTGTCACTTTGATCCTCGGCTACATTGTCCAAACATTTAAAATCCTTCTCAACCAACAGGAATAGCCCGTTATCTTGGTATTCAACGCCAACGTTATCGGGCAATTCCCATTTGTTTGCCAGCGTCGCAGGCATAAACAGGGTAATTTTATTGTCTTCGAAAACAGCCGACAAATTGTTAAGCCGGTTTTGCTGCAGGGCGTACGTAAGCCTTTGCGCGCCAAAATCTGTTATCTCTTCAATATAGCCGTTTTTCATAAACTTATCTACATCGCTCTTGGTAAGCCTGTATCGCAGAGAGTTTCCTTTTATCCTGATCTTCATGGTGCTGCTTTCTATTGGGGAATATTGGTTACTTCGCCTATAATAATAATAGCCGGGTAGGTTAATTGCATGCTTTCGGCAATTTCCGGCAGGTTTTTCACCAGCCCTCTCGCTGATTTTTGATTCGGAAGTGAGGCATGCTGTATAATTGCCGCTGGTATATCACCGTTTCCCGATTCTATATAAGCTTCTGCTATTTCATGTAATTTTTTCATCCCCATATAAACAACTACCGTTGCCTTGCTCTGGATGGCCAATTTCAAATCGGCAGATAAGCGGCCATCCTTTTTTGTGCCCGTAACCATCCATACGCTTTCACTTAGTGACCGATGTGTTAATGGTATATCTTCAAACCCCGATGCCTGCATACTGGTAATACCGGGGATAAAATGCGTTTTTATCCCGTGTTCACGAGCATATATAATTTCTTCGAAGCCCCGGCCAAATATAAACGGATCGCCCCCTTTTAGGCGCACTACTTTTCCTTTGGTAAATGCAAAGTGTTTAATCATCTCGTGAATTTGTTCCTGTGGGGTGTATTCGCCATAGGGCTGTTTGCCAACATATATTTTGTCGCAGTGTTCGGGCGCCAGGCTTAAAAGATCTTTGTTAGCCAGGTTATCATACAATATAACATCGGCCTGTTGTAGTATTTTATAGCCTTTAACGGTAATTAATTCAGGATCACCGGGGCCAGCACCCAGGACAAATAACTCTGGAATAACAGTTATATTTTTCATGTTTTTAGCAAATTATTAAAAATCAGTCCATTTTAAGTGATAATAAAATCATTTTTTCAATAAATTATAACATTTGATATAAAATATTGAGTAAATTATGATTTAAATCATATAAATATCAATTTTATATTTAATTAATCATTTAATTTATGACCAAATTAATAAAATATATTTGAATTATCGATTTAATTGTTTAAAATTGCTATTGTAAATGCAAATTAGGTCGCACTTGTTGTATTTACGGGTTAAAACGCTTTAACAATTTAAAAAACTCGATATGATCAAACCAACAATTATTGTAGTTGGCAATGGCATGGTAGGTTATAAGTTTTGCGAAAAACTGGTAGCCCGGTCGGCAGACTTCAACATCATTGTTTTTGGCGAAGAACCGCGCCACGCTTATGACAGGGTTCACCTCAGCGAATACTTTAACGGAAAATCGGCTGATGATCTTTCTCTTTCAACATTTTCCTGGTATCAGGAACATGATATAACCCTGCACCTTGGGGACCCCATTCAGGATATAAACCGCACTGCCAAAACGGTACATTCATTATCAGGCATTACTTTCCAATACGATTTCCTCGTATTGGCCACCGGCTCTTCGGCATTTGTGCCGGATATTCCTGGTGTTGAAAAAGAAGGTGTTTTTGTGTATCGCACTATTGAGGATCTGGAGCTAATGAAAGCTTATGCCCCTAAAGTTAAAACAGGCGCTGTAATGGGTGGTGGTTTGCTGGGCCTGGAAGCGGCCAAAGCGTTAATGGACCTGGGCGTTGCCGAAACACATGTAATTGAATTCGCCCCCCGCCTGATGCCCAGGCAGATTGATTCTGCCGGGAGTGCCATGCTGCAATCCAAACTCAAAGAACTTGGGTTAAGCATTCACTTAAATAAAAGCACTGCTTATATAGGTGGTGGGCACAAAATAGAAAACCTGCATTTTACCGACGAAAGTGTGCTGGCTATAGACATGCTGGTAATATCCGCAGGAATAAGGCCGCGCGATGAGCTGGCAAAACTTTGCGGACTGCAAACGGGCATACGCGGGGGAATTGTTGTTAACGAAAAAATGCAAACCAGCGACAGCTGCGTTTTTGCGATTGGCGAGTGCGCTTTGTACGAAGGCATGATATACGGCCTGGTAGCACCCGGCTACGAAATGGCCGATATTGTAGTTAACCAGTTAACTGCAGGCAGCAAACTATTTTACGGCTACGACATGAGCACCAAACTAAAACTAATTGGTGTTGATGTGGCCAGCTTTGGCGATGCTTTTGTAACCGAGCCCGATTGCCGCACCATTGTTTTTGAGGATACCCACAAAGGCATATATAAACGCATTAATATAAGTACTGATGGTAAGCAATTATTGGGTGGCATTTTAATTGGCGATGCCGATGCCTATAACATGCTGCTGCAAACCGTTAATAATAAAATAGTACTTCCGCCTAATCCCGAAGATTTAATATTAGGTGCGCGGGGCGGCGCTGAAAGTGAAGGCACCGGGGTGATGAGCTTGCCCGACGATGCGCTTATTTGCTCGTGCGAAGCAGTTAATAAAGCTGCCATTTGTTCAACTGTCAGCGATTTGGGCATTACGACTATTGAGGGAATGAAAAAATGCACCAAAGCCGGAACCGGCTGCGGCGGCTGTGTTCCTTTAGTTAAGGACCTGATTGCAGGCACCATGAAAGCCAATGGCCAGTATATTAAAAATGTAATTTGCGAGCATTTTGAATATTCAAGACAGGAGCTTTTTGATTTAGTAAAGATTGGTCAAATTAAAAACTACGACCTGGTGCTAGATCATTTTGGAAAAGGGGACGGTTGCGAGGTATGCAAACCTGCCGTGGCCAGTATACTATCCAGCCTGTGGAACGATGTAATTGTTAAGCAGGATACCATACAGGATAGTAACGACCGCTTTTTGGCGAACATTCAAAAAGGCGGAACCTATTCGGTAGTGCCACGCATTCCGGGAGGAGAAATCACCCCTGATAAATTAATTGTACTGGGGCAGGTGGCCAAACGGTACAGATTATATACCAAGATTACCGGCGGACAGCGGATTGACCTGTTCGGCGCGCATCTAAATGATTTGCCTGCCATTTGGGAAGAGTTAATAGATGCCGGCTTTGAAAGCGGCCACGCCTACGGCAAGGCGCTGCGGACCGTAAAAAGTTGTGTTGGCAGCACCTGGTGCCGGTTTGGCTTGCACGACAGTGTATCGTTCGCTATTGAAATTGAAGACAGATATAAGGGCATACGCGCTCCGCATAAAATTAAGGGAGGAGTAAGTGGCTGTGTACGCGAATGCGCCGAAGCGCAGGCAAAAGACTTTGGAATTATTGCCACCGAAAAAGGTTGGAACCTGTATGTATGCGGTAACGGCGGTTCGAAACCCCAGCATGCCCAGTTGCTGGCTACTGATATTGATAAAGAAACACTGGTTAAATACCTCGACAGATTCCTGATGTTTTATATAAAAACCGCCGAACCGTTGTCCCGCACCGCAACGTGGTTAAATAAAATGGATGGTGGCTTAAGTTATTTAAAAAATGTAATCGTGAACGATAGTCTTGGTTTAGGCGCTCAATTGGAAGAAGAAATGCAATCATTAGTAAACAGCTATCACTGCGAATGGAAAGAGGTTATTGAAGACCCCGCTTTGCGCAAACGATTTACACATTTTATTAATGCGCCCGACGAAAAAGATCCGAGCGTACAGTTCGAGCCCATGCGGGATCAGGTTAAAGCGAAATGGTAATATTAAAAAGATCAGAAAAAATGGAAACAATTATTACAACAGCAATTGATTGGGTTTTGGCTTGTTATGCCGATGATGTACCTGCAAATGGGGGCGCCTGTGTTAAACTAAGGAATGAACAAATTGCGGTTTACAATTTCGCCCGCCGGGGTGAATGGTATGCAACCCAAAATTTATGCCCGCACAAACAGCAAATGGTTTTATCGAGAGGTATGATTGGCAGCGCCGGCGAAACATGCGAACCAAAGGTGGCCTGCCCCTTTCACAAAAATACTTTTTCCCTTTTAAGCGGGCAATGTTTAACTAATGAAGAATTATCCATCAAAACCTTCCCGGTAATGGTAGACAATGGGAAAGTTTACATTGGTTTTGCCTGACATTTTATATAGAGAAATTTCGGTTCATCAACAGGGCGTCGTACTTATTTAAGTTTGAGAATAATGGCTATGTCTCTCCGCCGCCTGGCGGGGAGCTTCGTTTTTTACAATTGTTCATCAGTTAACGCCAAAAGCTTTTCTTCGTCGTTCACAATTATTTTTTTACCTTTTGCCTCTATAATTTCCTCTTTCAGCATTTCATTTAACACACGGAATACTGTTTCATAGGTGGCACCAGCATAAGATGCCAGATCCTGCCGTGAAAGCTCAATGTTAATTGAACCATCGGCTTTTTTTCCGAACTGTTTTTGTAATGAAATTAATGCCTGAGCCACCCTTCCCTTAACTGACATGTGCGCCAGGTTGCGCATCTTCTTTTCCGATTCTTGTAATTCGCTTGCTAAAAACATCATCAGGTTATATGTAAAATCGGTATTAACCTTTAAGGTCGATTCAAAAAAATCAATATCTACAAAGCAAATAACACCATCTTCAAGCGCAGTTGCCGAAATGGGATAAACGTTGTTTGGACCAAGGCCCCTATGACCAAAAATAGCGCCACTTGAAGCAAACCGAATGATCAGCTCTTTTTCGGGCCCCCATTTTTTGTGAACTTTAACAATCCCTTCGTAAACAAAGTAAACTCCTTTAACCGCATCACCTTCATTAAATATTACCTCGCCTTTTCTTACTTTAAAATTCTTTTTATTGGCAGCAATTGCCGGCTGCCACTGCTTTAAACAGTTTTGGCACATAAAACAGCTATTTATATCACATTCGCTTTTACTTTTCTTCATTTACTCCCAATTATATACATGCGTTAACTTTATGGACACAATTTATTTAATTACATCGACCAAAAAGACAAAACTATCATAAATAGACAACAAAATTTTAAAAAACAACGGTTTAAATTGTTTAAATCACAAAAACAGTCATAAATTTTTATTAAAACTCAACAATAATCTAATTAATTTAAACATAATACCAAAAACACATTATAAAATTTACATTTTACCAAAAAAATAGATTTACATTTTTGAAATTTTGATAAAAAACAAGGTTTTATATAATTTATATCATAAAAGTGTGTAAAAAATACACAACTAATTTAATTTTAGCATTAAATACGCTATATTTATAACAATTAAACAGATTAATAAAAAATAGCTAACAATAACACGCCGCGTATGAAGAAACAGTAATACCAAGAAAAATAAAAAAGCCCTGCCGGGAGGTCGCATTCCCAGACAGGGTTAAACAGTTTTTATCGCTTTAACAAATAAAAAACTAATCAAATGTACAAAAATGTATTAAACCAACGCATTATTGGCATAATTCTATTGTTTTCATCATGTTTAATGACGGTCACGGCGAAAGCACAGACGTCAAATGAAAATTCAACAGTTAGTTATGCAAATGCTGATCTGAAATCGGGTAAAAAATCAGATCAACCCTCCACCCTACCCGCAACCACTACAAAATCAGCCGAAACAGACACCGCCTGGAAACCGACAAGACGGTTATGGGGTTATGCCTTCGGCGATTTTTATTACAATGCACACGCCGATGCTGGTAACCGCGGGCCAGAGACCAACTATAATGGCGTGCCAACTTACCGAAACGCCTTCCAGTTTCGGCGCATCTATTTGGGGTACGAATACGACATCAACAAAAAATTTACCGCCGAAGTTTTGCTCGCATCCGAGCCAAGTGCCAATACAGCTGTTTCAGGCACTACAAGCATACCCAACAGCGACAATTTGGCAGATGGCAAAATGGCCTTCTATATCAAAAACTTCGACCTGCGATGGCATGGCGTTTGGAAGGGAACAGATTTTGTTGTCGGCGAAATGCTTACGCCCGGCTTCCCTATGTTAACCGAAAAGATATGGGGCTACCGTGCAATTGAAAGGACCGTCGCCGATTTTCACAGAACCAACGCTTATGATATTGGTGCTTCCCTGCAGGGCGTTTTTGATCCTGCAACAAAAAACTTCGGTTATAATATATTAATCGCGAATAATAGTAATGGCAGTTCCGCCAGTTTAGGGGCAGCCGCAAATGCCAATACCGGTTTTTATAAAGCTTTTTACGGCGATGTGTACGCCAAGTTTTTAAACCAAACATTGATTTTCGACTTGTATGCCGATTATATGAAAACCACGCCTGCTACGGCAACGGTTGGCGGACAATACCGCAGCATGATCAAAGGGTTTGCAGCCTATACCACACCGAAAATCACCTTCGGACTGGAGGCGTACACACAGAAAATAGCAAACGCCGTGTCGGACGCCACAACCAAAAGCGCCGCCGATGCAAGGGTTGAGGCAATTTCAGTTTACGCACACGGCGCCATCTATAAAGATAAATGGGGATTTTTTGCACGCTACGATGGCTACAACCCGGATAACGACTTTAACGCAGCAGATGTTTATACTGCTAACACCAACCTGCCCGCCTACAGTCCCTTTGCAAAAGAGCATTTTATAACAGCCGGTTTAGATTTTACCCCTGCAAAAAACATTCATTTTATGCCAAATCTGTGGTTCATTCAATATAAAGATCAACGAAATCCAACAACGGCAGGGTATTTACCCGATAGCCATGTATTGGTTTACCGGGCAACATTCTTTTACATTTTTGGCAAATAAACAAGGAGAAAACGATCATGAAAAATCAATTAACCAAACTCAACATATTTTCAATAAAAGGAGTGCAAATGCGCACCTTCCATATTACCTGGCTCATGTTTTTTGTATGCTTTTTTGGATGGTTCGGCCTTGCGCCGTTAATGCCAACCATAAGGGGCGAACTTCATTTAACCAAGGGGCAGGTGGGCGATATTATTATCGCATCGGTTACTGCAACCATTATAGCCCGGTTAATTATAGGGCGACTTTGCGATACCTGGGGTCCCCGTAAAACGGCTATCCGCTTACTGCTGATAGGTTCGTTGCCGGTATTTTTTGTTGGCCTTGCGCATAGCTATATGACCTTTCTTTTATTCAGGCTGGCGATAGGTGTTATCGGCGCATCGTTTGTGATCACGCAGTTCCACACCTCTATGATGTTTGCCCCTAAAATAAAGGGCACAGCCAACGCCGTTACCGGCGGCTGGGGAAATCTCGGCGGTGGGGTAACCAATATGGTTATGCCATTAATCTTCGCGGCTATTGTGGGCTTCGGCTATACAAAAGGCGAAGCCTGGCGCTATGCCATGATCGTTCCGGGAGTAATGATGTTAATCATTGCTTTTCTTTATTATAAATACACAAAAGATACTCCTGATGGTAACTATGACGAAATAGGATATAATAAAGGAAAATCATCAAAAACCGACTGGTCCGTTTTGGCTGACTGGCGCATTTGGGCACTTACAGCTGCTTATGCTATGTGCTTTGGCATGGAAATAACCTTCGATAATGTGGCCTCACTGCACTTTGTAGATAATTTTCATCTTAGCCAAAGTGCGGCAGGCTTTTGGGCCGGTGCTTTTGGTTTTATGAACCTTTTTGCAAGAGCGCTCGGAGGTATTGTATCCGATAAAGTAGGGGGCAAATTTGGCATGAGAGGCAAAGGTTTGCTACTTGCGGGTGTTTTATTACTCGAGGGCTGCGGACTGATCTTATTTGCACAGTCAGGCAGTTTGATGATTGCAATCATATCCATGCTGTCTTTTGCCTTATTCCTTAAGATGTCAAACGGCGCTACCTATGGGATTGTGCCCTTTGTAAATACAAAAAATGTAGGGATGGTGAGCGGCATCGTAGGTGCTGGGGGCAACCTTGGCGGGATGTTGTTTGGCTTCCTGTTCAAATCATCCACCATCACTTATGTGCAGGCCTTTACTTATATCGGCTACGCGGTGATAGCTGTAGCCTTAATTGTATTGATCACCAGATTCACAAAAGCGGCCGAAGAAACCGAAAGTATTGAAATGGAGCCGGTATTGGCTGGGGCTTAGGCTAATTAAAAACACAAATAAATGCCCCTAAAAAAGCAGCAAATAAATACATCAACTTCTACCTGCTGTTATTGCGGAGTGGGTTGCGGTGTGCTTGTTCACAAGGATAAAAGCGGCAATGTTTTGATTGAGGGCGATATGGCGCACCCGGTAAACAAAGGGATGCTTTGTAGCAAAGGTCTTAACCTGCATTACACTGTGAATGATAAAAGCGACAGGCTGTTATATCCGCAAATGCGATATAACAAAAGCATGCCTATGCAGCGTGTAAGCTGGGACGCCGCCCTTGACCGTAGTGCAGCTGTTTTTAAAACTTTTATTGATAAATACGGGCCTGACTCGGTGGCGTTTTATGCCTCGGGTCAGTGCCTTACTGAAGAATATTATGTGATCAATAAACTAATGAAAGGGTTTATTGGTAGCAATAATATCGATACCAACTCGCGCCTATGCATGAGTAGTGCAGTTGCAGCCTATAAAATGGCTCTGGGCGAGGATAGTGTACCTGTTTGTTACGATGATATTGAACTGGCAGATTGCTTTTATGTAACCGGCGCTAACCCCGCCTGGTGCCATCCTATTTTGTGGAGGCGGGTAGAGGCGCATAAGGCCGCCAATCCGGATATAAAAATAATCATTGTTGACCCCCGGGTTACCGACAGTTGCGGCATTGCCGATTTGCACCTCCAGCTTAATCCGGGCACCGATATTACCCTAAATCATGCCATTGGCCGTGTATTGATAGAAAACGGCGATATTGATTTAGATTTTGTGCCCCACCATGCCGAAGGCTTTGAGCAATACAGCAAAATAGTATTTCAAAAAAGCCTGGCTGAAGCAGCAGAAATTTGTGGTGTAAATGAGGAAAATATCCGCCTGGCGGCAAAATATATCGCCGAAGCAAAAGGTTTTATTTCGATGTGGACCATGGGGCTTAATCAAAGTTCGGTTGGTGTAAACAAAAACCTCAGTTTGATCAACCTTAATTTAATCACCGGGCATATTGGCAAACCTGGTTCGGGCCCCCTATCGTTAACAGGTCAGCCCAACGCCATGGGCGGCCGAGAAGTTGGCGGGCTGGCCAATTTGTTGCCAGCTCATCGCGATTTAAGCAATCCCCTGCACCGCGCCGAAGTACAAAAGTTTTGGGGTGGAGTAGCCATCAACCCCAAACCCGGATTAACTGCTACTGAAATGTTCGAGGCGTTGGATAACGGTAGTTTAAAAGCAATATGGATACTTTGCACCAACCCCTTAACCAGCTTGCCTAATGTACGGCTGGCCGAAGCAGCTTTAAAGAAAGCTAAATTTGTGGTGGTGCAGGAGATTAGCAATAAGCCCGAAAGCCTGGCTTATGCCGATGTTATATTGCCCGCAGCGGCCTGGGCCGAAAAGGAAGGAACGATGACGAATTCTGAACGGCGCATAAGTTACCTTAATAAAATAGTTGAAGCGCCAGGTGAAGCCTTGCCGGATGCCGAGATCATTTGCCGCTTTGCCAAAAAAATGGGTTACAAGGGGTTTGATTTTGAAAACCCTGCAGCCATTTATGCAGAACACGCCCGCTTAACCACAAAAACCAATATTGATATCAGTGGATTGAGTTATGCTATCCTCAAGGAAAAAGGAACCGTACAATGGCCCTATACCAGGAAAAAAGCGGAAAGCACCGCGAGGTTATTTACCGACAAGCGTTTTTATACCCCATCAAAAAAAGCAATTATACATGCTGTTCCTGACGCCAACGGCGGTGAAAAACCAGATAACGATTTTCCATTCATCTTAACCACGGGCCGTATCCGCGATCAGTGGCATACCATGAGTAAAACCGGGAAGGTAAATAAACTAAACCAGCATTATTCACAATCATTTATAGAAATACATCCGGCGGATGCCACAACACTCGGGATATGTGAAGGAGACATTACGGTAATCAATTCCCGGAGGGGCGAGGTGCAGGTGAAAGCCAAAATATCATCCCAAATAAAACAAGGCGTTGTTTTTTTACCCATGCATTGGGGCAAAATATTGGGCAACGACCTTAACCGCGTAAACAACCTTACATCGGACCGGGTTGACCCCATTTCGAAAGAGCCCGATTTTAAATACTGTGCGGTAAGCGTAGTTAAATATAAAAAGCCATTTCAGCGCATCGTTGTAATTGGGGCGGGCGCCGGTGCTTACGGTTTTGTAAAATCGTACCGCGAAATTAATCCCGATGACGAAATAACCATCTTCAGCAAAGAAAACTTCCCATTTTATAACCGCGTAATGCTACCGGATTATATCAGCGGCGAGCAAAAATGGGAACAACTGGTAAAAATGAGCGATGAGGACGAACCAGGCTACCATATTAGTTTATTGCGCGGCGTAAGTGTTGAGAAAATTGACCGCGCCAATAAACAAGTAACCGACTCGCGGGGGATAAAAACCAATTATGATGTTTTATTGATTGCTACCGGCAGCAGGGCCTCCATTCCTAAAAACGTACCAGCACTGCCTGGTATATTCAGTATGCGGAGCCGTACAGATGCTGATAATTTTAAAAAACACGTCCCGCTTGACGGGCATGTGGTAATTGTTGGCGGCGGACTGCTTGGCCTCGAGATGGCAGCTTCTTTACGGGAAATGGGTATAAAAATCACTATCGTCCAGCGAACATCGAAGTTTTTAAACCGGCAGCTGGATGATTTGGGTAGCAGGTTATTGCACGAGGAAATGGTTGACCAGGGCTGCGACATTTTTTATGACGATGAAGTGCAATTGTATTACGGACGCTCGAAACTAACTGGCATAGGTTTAAAAAGCGGTCGTAAAATTAACTGTGATGCCATGATATTGGCTATTGGCACCACACCAAACCTTGAATTGGCCAAAGATTGTGGGCTCGACTGTCGCCGCGGTGTTACCGTAAACGAGCGCCTGCAAACCAGTGACCCGGCCATTTATGCTATCGGCGAAATAGCCGAATTTAAAGGCACATTGTATGGTATTACTGCCGCCGCCGAACAACAGGCCCAGGTAGTTGCCAACTACATGAACGGGGATATTGCCAGTTATTATAAAGGCAGTTTGTTTATGAATATCATAAAAATCCATGGTTTTGATCTTTGCAGTATAGGGATACCCGAATGCCCCGATGAGAAAGATTACGAAGAAGTAGTATTTATTGATAAGGCCAAACGATATTATAAAAAATGCATCATCCACCAGGACAGGTTGGTTGGCGCAATACTGATAGGCGACAAAAGTGAGTTCCTTGAATTTAGGGATCTGATTGCCAATAAAACCGAACTAAGTGAAAAGAGACTTCAACTGTTACGCAGCGGCAACACGGCCGACCCTGTTTTGGGCAAGTTAGTGTGTAGCTGCAATAACGTGGGGGCCGGGAATATCCACAAGAAAATAGAATCGGGCTGCGATACCATGCCGGCGTTATGTGCCGCCACCGGTGCGGGCACAGGCTGCGGTTCGTGCAGGCCCGAGGTAAAGCGGTTGCTGGATGAAGCATTAAAAAACATGGCTATTGTAAATTAATTTATGGCACAAGGTATAACTCATTTAATTAAAATAAACCTTCCGGGAGGCTTTGTGTCAGCCGGTGATTTGTATGAAATACTACTGATTGCCGAGAATGCAGGCGCACGGGATATCCGTTTTGGCAACAGGCAGCAACTATATTTCGCAATAGAGGAAAATTGCCTGGAGGACCTCGAAAACGAAATGCTCCGGACCGAAATTCAGTACGAAACTGACGCTGATTTGTATCCCAATATTGTAAGTTCTTATGTGGCCGATACTATTTTTAACCAGGAAGGCTGGCTGCGCGAGGGTGTTTATAAAGATATTATAGACGCATTTGATTTTCAACCCCGGCTAAAAATCAACGTGGTTGACAATCAGCAATCATTTGTTCCATTTTTTAGCGGAAACATCAATTTCATCGCTTCCGATATAAGTAATTATTGGTTTATGCATGTTCGTTTTCCAAAATCAGGAACGCATCACTGCTGTCCGTCGTTGTTTTATTCGGATGATATCCCATTAATTGCAAAAACTGTTGAGGAAATCATTTTGGAGAATAAAAAACTTTTTTACGATCAGAAAAAAGCGGATGAACAACTATTTTTTAAAATGCTTGCTAAAAAAGCAAGTGCCGCATCTCAACAATCAAAAGCTGCTTTAAAATTGCCCGATTTTCAGCTTCCCTATTACGAGGGTTTCAATAAATACAATAACCGTTATTGGTTGGGGATTTACCGCCGTAATGAGCTTTTCCCCCTCGGTTTTTTAAAAGATGTTTGCTTACTATGCCTTAAAACAAGGATTGGGCAGATATACACCACACCATGGAAATCAATTATCATTAAGGGTATTGAAACCACCAACCGGAACGAATGGGGTTTGATATTAAGTAAATACCACCTTAATGTAAGGCATGCGGCGAATGAGCTAAACTGGCAGATTGAGGACATTTGCGACGAAGGTTTAGCCTTAAAACAGCAATTAGTTCGCGAGTTTGAAGAAGCCGATTTGCGCACCTACCAGCTTTGTTTTGCCATTAAAACACAGCCAAAAACGGGGTTGTCAGGATCTATTATCATAAAAAAGAATAAAGAAGATCTGTACGATTTGTTGCATACCAAAGATTTTAACCCCAACTCGAAAGATTATGTACCTTATTTGCAAGGGGTAACGACAACCGGATTGAGCAAACATTTGGTCACCCTTTGCAATGATTTTTATAACAAGCAAAGCAACGATATCATAAAAAGCAAAGTCGATTTTAATGAGGAAGCCACAGCTGAAAGCGCAGAAACAGAAATTTATCAGTGCAACTGCTGTTTAACCCGGTATGATAAAGCTTATGGCGACAGCATTAATGATATTGAAAAAAACGTTGACTTCAAAACGTTAAGTCATTATAACTGCCCGGTTTGCGACGCGCCAATGGATGATTTTAGTTTGCTAAATGAAAATCTTTACACAAACAATTAAATGGTGAAAAATCAAAAATCAGGTGTCTGAATTCAAAAAAAAAAACCCATATTTGCAACCCGGTAAAAAACCGCATGACTTGGTAGCTCAGCCGGTAGAGCAACTGACTCTTAATCAGTGGGTCGAGAGTTCGATCCTCTCCCAGGTCACAACAATTTTAAAAACAGCCCTCACGTTATCGTGATGGCTGTTTTTATGTTTCGCAAACGCAAGCCGCTACATGCTTTATATGTCCAATTTCGCGGTATAACAATCCTTTGTTTGTCGCATTTTACTTTGTTTCGCATACAATTGATACTTCTATCAAACATAACACAGGATTTAAAATCAGATTTGGTAATATCCAAAATTAAAAGGAAATTGCCCGTAAGGATTTAGCACCCGGCTTTCCTTCGTTTTAAACCAATTTTTCAACCGGCCCGCACATCCAATTAACATATCTTTATGTCAAACAAAGAAACTATTGATAATAAGCAAGTTAGCATACTATACCGAAACTACGTTTTGGCGGCGCTTACGCTGGTGTACGTCTTCAATTTTATCGACAGGCAACTCCTTGTTATTTTACAGGAATCGATAAAAAAAGAATTACACCTGTCAGATACCCAGCTCGGCCTGCTTTCGGGCTTTACATTTGCTATATTTTATGTCACGCTGGGCATTCCGATTGCGCGCATTGCCGATAGAAAGAGCCGCAGGAACACCGTTGCCATATCCCTTGGCTTATGGAGCATCATGACGGCCTGCTCGGGCATGGCGCGCAATTTTGTGGCTTTGCTACTGGCCCGCATAGGAGTTGGCGTTGGGGAAGCAGGCGGAAGTCCCCCGGCACATGCCATGATCTCGGATTATTTCCCACCCCAAAAACGGTCCACGGCGCTATCTATTTATTCGGCGGGGATTTATATGGGGATATTGATTGGCTTTTTAATGGGCGGCTATTTGAACCAACATTTGGGATGGCGCACCGCATTTTTTGTGGTGGGTACACCCGGCATTGTTTTCGCATTGCTGTTTTATGTTACGGTAAAAGAGCCACGAAGAGGCGCAACCGATATCGACAACACCGAAACAGCAAACCCGCATACTTTGGGCGAAGTACTGAAAGTGTTATACTCCAACAAAACCTTTGTTTTTTTGGCGCTGGCATCGGCGCTCAATGTGTTTTGTATCTATGGATTGTTGAATTGGGCACCCTCGTTCCTTAGCAGGCTTCATGGGATGAAAAGTTCCCAAATCGGCGCTTCACTGGGTTTAATTTATGGCATTGGCGGGGCAATCGGCTCGTTTGCCGGTGGGTTATTGACCGATCATTTCGGCAAAAAAGATAAACGCTGGTACCTAAAAATTCCGGCTTATGCTATCCTTATCGGGATTCCATGCGCAGCGGGAGCCATATTTTTGCACGATAAGTATTTAGCCCTGGCCTGTTTAGGTTTATGCGGATCGCTGCAAAGCGTGTACCTGGGGCCATCGCTTTCGGTAGCACATGGCCTTGTACCGGCATCAATGCGGGCGATGACCTCGGCAGTTTTCTTTTTGGTGATTAACCTTGTAGGGTTGGGTTTCGGGCCATTAGTTGTTGGTTTAATAAGCGATTTGCTAAAGCCAGCCCTGGGTGTCGAATCGTTGCGTTGGGCAATGTCAATTGTAATTGTAATCAGCGCCGCATCGGCAATCTTGTTTTTCAATACGGCTTCAAAAGTGAATAGACACTAATTTCACGAATTAATCGAATTTCACGAATTTTAAATCACAAGATAATTCGTGAAATTCGATTAATTCGTGATGATTCGTGTTCATTTCAATTCGTAAAATTCGTGTTCTCAATCATTTTATCGCGCCGCTCCGCCATCAATAGTTAAACAAATGCCGCTTACAAACGACGCTTCATCCGATGCCAGGTACAGGTAGCCGTTGGCAATATCCTCAGGCACTCCCCATTTGCCCAGCGGGATCATCGGAAGTGTTTGATTGCGTACTTCTTCGGGCATCAGGTCCGTCATGGCGGTGGTGATAAAGCCGGGGGCAATACAGTTGGCGGTAATGCCATAGCGGCCCAGTTCCATGGCCCATACCTTCGTCATCCCAATAATAGCCGATTTAGTGGCCACGTAATTGGTTTGCCCATAGTTACCGCGAATGGCCACGTTGGACGACGCCGAAACAATGCGGCCATAGTTTTGCTCTTTCATTATCGGCGCCACTGCCTGCGTGCAATTAAAAACACCGGTAAGGTTTACGCCAATCACATCATCCCACTCCTGTTTGCTCATTTTTAGCAAAGTCCTGTCCTTGGTGATGCCGGCGTTGTTGATCAGGATATCAATACGGCCAAAATGCGCATGAGCTTCCGCGACCGCCTTTTTTACCTGCTCTTCGTCCGTCACGGATACCTTTTGAAAGAGCACCTCGTGTCCGTCCGCTTTTAAGCGCCCGGCTACTTCGGACCCTTTGGACGACACATCCCACAAAATAATTTTCGCACCTTCTTTGGCAAACCGTTCGGTAGTGGCAAGGCCTATTCCATTGGCGCCCCCGGTAATGAGCGCAACTTTGTCTTTTAGTCGCATATTGGTATAATTTGGTTGGAGGAAAGATAGGGAAAAAGTTGGAAAAGTGTGTTAATGCTGCTCTCATAGTTAACTCACCCCGCCGTGCTTCGCCGGCACCCCTCTCTACTGCGTAAAGAGGGGAAGCTGCAGGAGGCCCCCTTTTCCCCCTCTCTACAACGTAGAGAGGGGTGACGAGCGCAGCGAAGTCGGGGTGAGTCAACTAACCGCCATGCATTTACGCATATTTCCCCCTTGCACCTTTCAACTAAATCCTTATTTTTGATTAACCAATTAAAACCCAATGAACCGTTATATCATCGCCCTGCTGGTGCTGTTTGCGTTTATCATTTGCGCGAACCCTGCACGCTCACAATCAAAAATATTAACCGAAGCCCCGGCTGCGGCTGCCGGATTTTCCGCTGCCCGGCTGGCCAAACTCGATTCGGGCATGAATGCCTGGGTAAAACAGAAATGGGTAAACGGCTCGGCCGTACTTATAGCCCGGCATGGCAAAATTGTGTTTTATAAGGCCCATGGCTATAACGATATGGCTACCAAAGCACCGTTAGATAAAAACGGCATCTTCCGCATTGCCTCGCAAACTAAGGCCGTTACCGTAACCGCCGTAATGATGCTGTGGGAAGAAGGCAAATTTTCGTTAGACGACCCGGTTTCCAAATTCATCCCCACCTTTGCCAACCAAAAGGTGCTGGCCAACTTTAACCCTAAGGATACTACCTACACCACCGTTAGGGCTAACCGGCCCGTTACCATCCGCGATTTGCTGACCCATACCTCCGGCCTTGGGTACCCCGCCATTGGCACCCCGGCCGAAAATGCCATTTATGCCAAAGCTTATATGACCGGTGGCGTAGGCACTAGGGGCCAAACCCTGGCCGACGCCATGACCCGCCTGGGCAGCCTGCCCCTGTTTTTTCAACCTGGCACACAATGGAAATATGGTCTCAATATGGACGTATTGGGCTACCTGGTAGAGAAATGGAGCGGCATGACGCTGGAGGAGTTTTTTACGAAACGCATTTTTAAACCACTGGGCATGAACGATACCTATTTTAACCTGCCCGCAGCAAAGGGCCCGCGACTGGTTAACTTTTTCCAGGGCGACTCTACCGGCACCATAGCCAAACAGGCATCCGTTTTTGGCGGCGCGCTGGATATGAACTACCCGCTGCAACACTCCGACTATTTTTCGGGCGGGGGCGGTTTGGTGAGTACCATGTACGATTATGCCATTTTACTGCAAATGTTTTTAAATAAAGGCGAATACAACGGCGTGCGCATCCTCTCGCCCACTACAGTGCGGATGATCACCATGAACCAAATTGGCGACATGCACCCCACCCTGGGCGACCATGCCGAGGCCAATAAATTCGGGTTCGGTTTTTTTGTGATCTCGGACGAGGGCAGCAAGTTTGGCCCCAGTCTGCCCGGCACCTACAGCTGGGGCGGCGTATTCTCCACCTCGTACTGGGTTGACCCTAAGGAAGACATGCTGGTAATAGCCTACGAACAAATGTGGGGGCCGTATGTGGCCAATACGGCTAAGGCGTTTAAGAGTTTGGTGTATGGGGCGCTGAATGAGTGAGGGGGCATTTCCCCCGCTGACAGAAGCGGGGGCCACGCTTTACACTCATACCGCACAGGCCTTAGCCGCATTGGCCGGTATCCGCTTCAATCGTTAATGCGACACAAGTAATCCTCCCGGCCTTGGTAACCTCAAGGAACAATGCCTGACGCTCTGCCACCTGTAGTGATTCGGTCTAAAGTTTCGTCAGTGAGCGGGAAATGAGATGGTTTCTTCCTTAACGAAAGACTCATAAAAGCCCAATTTTCCTCTGATTTAAAAAAAGAAGAAGAAAAGTGATCCAAGAAATTCTCATAAAGCTCTTTACTTACGATTGCACTTAAAGTATCGTTGACAAATGGGTGTTCGCATTTATTTCTATAAACAATTTCTTTAGTGGCATCATTTAATTTATAAAAAGAACTTAGTGTATTTTCAATATCCCGATCGTTATAGTTTCTTATTTTTTCTAAACTAACAAACGGGGTAATTCCGTATCTATCGTAAATTTCATAATTACCCGTTTGGATTTCGTGATATAGTTTCAAACTCTCTATGTCGCTACTTCTAAAACCAAATATTTTCAAGAGATCTTTGTCAGGAATAACCAAATAGATCTTCCAAACATCCCATATTTGCACTAACTGTTTGACAACACGTAGGTCGATCTCTGTAGTGGGAATCCCTTTCTTAAAGAACACTATTTCGAAATCAATAGATTTAGCCACCAAGTATTTTATTACCCCAGTAAAAACAAGTAATTCTTGATTCGAAATCCATTCAACTTCAGTCAGGTCGAAAATATATTTGTCTTTTGGGACCGATATAATGTTTCTATAAATCCGGTCAACTAATCGATCTATTTGTTTCTCGGTAAATTTTTTTTCGAATTTGAAGAGCATTTTATTGAATTGGCGTCTAGGTATAATATAGCAATATTACAAATACTATTTTATTATAAATATTTTCCGGCAAAGTATTCTTTTAGCCATTTTTAAGAAAACTGCCTGTAGCATGACGCGCAAGCAAGCCCGCAAAGGCTCACGAACGGATGAGACATATTCTTGTCCACATCCATCACCGTTACCCTCTACTCAACCGAACGAGCAGAAAATAACAAACCACGCCCTTGTCAATTTGTTAGAGAACCCCTTTAAAATAGGCCGCCTTTTTTTACGGGAAATAAGTTTTTTTGTCATCCTTGAGCGAAGCGAAGGATCTTCTCAGCCATGCAATTGCCCGCATGCATAGTTCGCTATACATGTCGCAGAAGATCCTTCACTGCGTTCCAGGATGACAAAAGCGTTTCAGCAACCAAAACGGCTCACCGTTAAACTTGTCGGTTTGCAGGTAATAAAAGGGCTGGGTAAAGTCGGCGGAGTGTGGGGTATTGCCAAGTCAAAAGTCTTTAGTCATAAGTCTGAAGTGATATTTTCGTTTTTTCTGACTTAGGACTTAAGACTGTCGATTACAGACTAAGCTATAATTTAGATCTGACACGACACTCCAAAGTCCCCAGTTTCGGGGAAGGCGCCAACGAGGTCGGCATCCACATACACCTGGTTTTGGGTGAGCAGGCCTTTGTCGAACAGGTCGGTAAACGCCAGCAGCAACACGGGTTTATGCGGGGCGGTACCGTATTTGGTAACGCCGCGTTTAAGCCGGGTTAGTTGATGGAGGAATTGATGGAGCAAAGGCACGGGGGAAGGTACGGTATTTTTTTGTGTTGAGTTAACCTCGCTCGCATAGTTGACTCACCCCCGACCATCGCTGCGCTCGGCCACCCCCTCTCTACTGCGTAGAGAGGGGTGTCGAGCGAAGCGCAGACGGGGTGAGTCAACCGGGTCGCGTGCATTGGCCGCTGACCTCGCTCGCATAGTTGACTCACCCCCGGTCTTTGCTGCGCTCGACCACCCCCTCTCTACTGCGTAGAGAGGGGGAAGTTCCCGGACATCATTTTTTCCCCTCTCTACAACGTAGAGAGGGGTGTCCAGCGAAGCGCAGACGGGGTGAGTCAACCGGGTCGCGTGCATAGCCCGCTGACCTCGCTCGCGTAGTTGACTCACCACGGAGCAGCTGACTATCAGCTAATTACCAATATTAATCAATAGTTAAATTTGCAATTATTTGATTATTAGATATTTACTATCATTTCTCGCTGAATTTTGCGTATCACGCCCTATTAAAACCGTAAATTTTCTTTAAAACGGAACGCTTTTTAGTAATAAATACATCAATAAAGGCAGGACGCGGGTTTTTATTGATAAAAACGTACATTTGGAACGACTGATTATCAATCAATTGACAAATATTAACTAATGATTAAATGTTAATTATTTAATAATCAGCATGTTTCGCCAAATTTAAAGTACTCCGCGTGTGCAAAAGTGGAACACGTGTTTTTTCGCCCCCGCAGGGTAGCCTGAAAGAGCCCTTGCGCTGCCTGTTGCCGGGACGAAAATCATGGTTTACAGTTGTAAACCATGATTTTTAATTAGCTAATTGATTATGAGTTGTTTAGCTAAAAAATATGCGAAAAAGTGTAAACCATGTGTAAACCATGATTTCGTTTCTGCAGGGCCTCCTGAAAGGGCTCCTGCGCTGCACCATGCCGGGAGAACGCAGGGTCCTCGTCGAGAGACCCTGCGGAGACAAGACCTCCGAATTAAACCTTGTAGCCTGTCGCTTCGGACGCAAAGTTCAGAGGTTGCCGCGCTCGTTCCTCGCTCGCAATGACGCAGCGGCTATCCCCCTTCCCGCTCATACCGCTCCCGCAGCGCCGATTTTAAAAACTTCCCCACCGAAGTTTTGGGTATGGCATCAATAAAGGCATACCCTTCGGGGATCCAGAATTTGGCAAACTTGCCGGTTAAAAACTCTTTTAGTTCGGCAGGCGAAATGGTTTGGCCCTCTTTGGGCACTACGTAGGCAAAGGGGCGCTCCATCCATTTTTCGTCGGGCACGCCAATTACGGCTGCTTCCAATACCGAGGGGTGGCACATCAGCGCACTCTCCAGCGCTACGGAACTCACCCATTCCCCACCCGATTTGATGACATCCTTGCTGCGGTCCTTTATTTCAATACAGCCGTCGGGGCTGATGGTGGCAATGTCGCCGGTTTTTAGCCAGCCGTCGGCCGTAAATTTACTGTGCGATTCGGTGTCGCGGTAATACGAAGCGGCAACACAGGGGCCGCGTACTTCCAGTTCGCCGGGTGTTTCGCCATCCCAGGGCACCAGGCCCTGGTCGTTCCTGCCGCGAATCTCCAAAAAGGGTACCGGGTAACCCTGTTTGGTGGCATGGTCGTACTGCTCCTCTTGGGTTGCCTGCTCCAGTTCGCTGGTGACGACGGCCGTGGTGCCCAGGGGCGATAGTTCCGTCATACCCCAGGTATGTAATACCGGTATGCCATACCGCTCGTGGAACGCTTTTATTAAAAAGCGCGGCATGGCCGAGCCGCCCAATGCTATACAGCGCAGGCTGAGCTTGTACCGGCCGGGGTGGGCATCGAGCTTGTGCAGGATGCTCATCAGCACCGTGGGTACGCCGCCGGTAAAGGTCACCCTTTCGGCCTCGAAAAGCTGCAACAGGCTTTCGGCGTCGAGATACGGTCCCGGGAAAACCTGTGTTGCGCCTGTAAACGCGCTGTTGTAGGGCAAACCCCAGGCGCCTGCATGAAACATGGGCACCATGGGCAATACCACATCGCTTTCGGTAATACCCACCCCAACACAAGTTAACATCATCGAAATGGCATGCAGCACGATGGACCGGTGGGAATATAAAATGCCCTTGGGCTTACCCGTTGTGCCCGAAGTATAGCACATAAAAGCGGCCGTATGTTCGTCGCCTTCAAAGGGTTCAAAGCGGGTTTCATCGCCGCCGGCCACTACATCTTCATAATTTAAATATCCGCCGGGCGTAGGTTCGCCGGATTGTGAAATAACAATAACTGCCGAAACATTAATGGCCTGTTTAAATTTTTCGAACAAAGGCAGCAGCACCTCATCCACGATGATGATCTTGTCTTCGGCGTGGTTAACAATATAAGCCAGTTCATCCGCACTAAAACGGATATTGAGCGGATGCATCACCGCCCCCATGCAAGGCACGGCAAAATAGGCCTCGAGGTGCTGGTAATGGTTCCAGCAGAGGGTAGCCACCCTGTCGCCGCGCCGGATGCCGAGCTGGTGCAAGGCTGCCGCCAACTTTTTGGTGCGCCTGCCGAAATCCCGGTAAGTATAACGGTGAATACTTCTGTTGGGCAGGCAGGTCACAATTTCTTTTTTTGAAAACAAGCTTTCGGCCCGCCGTAAAATGGTGGGGATAGTAAGCTGTACATCCATCATTAAACCTCTCATAGGCCGTGTGAATTATTGATTTACGATTTAAACGTTTTATCCAGCCAGGCCACCACTTCTTCCCAGTTTTCGCGGGATATTTTGGCGTGGGTGGCATTTTTCATAATCAAAAATGTTTTCTGATTGCCGGGTATCAAATTGTAAAAATCCCGCACTTTATCAATTGCAAATAATTCATCTTTATCGCCAACGCCAACCAGCACAGGCACATTCATAGTTGCAGGCAGCCGTAGTTTTTTCACATCAAGCATGGTCAAAAACCGCAGTGTGTACCTGAAATTAAACAAGGTATCTTTTGATACCGTCATCCCGTCGCGGTAATATTCAACCGCCGGGTAGGACGGACGGACAATGGAGCTTGCCAAAATCTTAGCCTGTTTAAAAAACGGAATGGGTTTGCTTAGCCCTTTGCGGCCTTCGTAAGCGCCCGAGAGTAATATCAACCCCGCAATATCATTGGGAACGGCGTCGGCAGCGCATATCGCCGACGCTACGCCCAGGCTATGGCCCAGTACAATCACTTTTGTGAAACCCAACCCTTTGATATATTTTACCGATTCGGATAAATCGGCAATCCACCTGTCTTTACCCGGACTATCACCCCGGTTGCCGCCGGATAAGCCATGGCCACGGTAATCAAGCCCGAATACGGTGTAGCCGCCTTTGGAGATCGGCTCGCCGGCCATTGCATAAGGGCCACTATAAGCTGTAAAGCCATGAAAAATTAAAACAGCAATGCCTTTTTTAGCAGGTGTAATGGTATCGGGGTTCCAACGCCTCAAAAAGAGTGTTTCGCCATCCGTTGTTTTTAACAGGTTATGTGGGCCGGTGTAGTTTTGCCTCAAAACAGCAGCTTGTTCGGCAGTTATACCCTTATTGGTTATTTTGGATTCGGTTGGAAGATATGCGAGTATTAGCCCGAAAACTACGATTATCGCCACCAGGACAAGCAGCGTGTACAAAACTCTTTTTACGATTTTTTTCATGTAAGTATTTAAGTTTACAATAGTTCAAATATGCCGGCGGCGCCCTGTCCGGTGCCCACACACATGGTAACCATGCCGTATTTTGCTTTTCTGCTTTTAAGCTCCTCAAAAAGCTGGACGGACAACTTCGTGCCGGTACAACCCATCGGGTGCCCGAGTGCAATGGCGCCGCCGTTTACATTAACTATTTCCGGATTTAGCCCCAACTCATTAATAATAGCTACTGACTGCGAGGCGAATGCTTCGTTCAGTTCAATCAGTTCGATATCCTGCTGCCGCATCCCGGCCATCTTTAAAACTTTAGGCACGGCTGCTATAGGACCGATACCCATAATACGCGGAGGAACACCTGCTACTGCGTAGTTTACCAGGCGGGCTATAGGCCTCAGGTTATTGGCCCTCATAAAACGTTCGCTCACCACCATTACAAATGCTGCGCCGTCGCTGGTTTGCGATGAGTTGCCTGCGGTTGCTGCACCTTTGGCATCAAATACAGGTTTCAATTTGGCAAGTGCTTCTATCGAAGTATCGGCACGCGGGCCTTCGTCGGTATCTACTACAAACTCCTTGTTTTTCTTTTCACCATTTTCATCAATATATGTCTCAATAACTTTTAGGGGTACGATCTGATCTTTAAACCGGCCGCTCTTAATGGCGCTGACAGCCTTTTGATGCGAATAATACGCAAACTCGTCCTGCTCGGCCCGGCTAACGTTAAATTCCCTGGCAACAGCTTCTGCGGTTAAGCCCATTCCCCAGTAATAATCGGGGTTGGATAGCACCACGTCGGCATTGGGTATAATACGCCAGCCGCCCATGGGTAACAGGCTCATGCTTTCAACCCCACCTGCAATTATGCAGTCGGCCAGGCCGCTATGTATTTTTGCCGATGCGATGGCAATGGTTTCCAGGCCCGAGGCACAATAACGGTTTACCGTAACGCCCGGCACCTTGTCGGTTTCCAGCGCCATTAACGAAATCAGCCGGGCAACGTTTAAGCCCTGTTCGGCTTCGGGAGTTGCATTGCCTACTACCACATCATCAATTTGCTCCTTGTCCACATTGGGCACTGTTTGTATCAAGCCCTTAATAACTTCAGCGGCAAGCGTATCAGGCCGGGTAAATCGAAATCCTCCACGGCTGGCTTTACCAACGGCGCTTCGTCGGGCCGCTACTATATATGCATCCATCATTTCTTTTTATTAATTCTTAATTGTTTTGCCGCCGTTTAAAACGGATTGCATCCTTTCCAGTGTCTTTTCTTCCGCGCAAAGCGATATAAACGCTTCACGTTCCAGGTTTAGCAAATAAGCTTCACTCACCAGCGAAGGCTGTGAGAGGTCGCCCCCTGCTAACACATAAGCCAATTTTTGGGTCACCTTAACATCGTATTCGCTGATATAATTGCCACTGTACATCGCATTCGCCCCTGCATAAGCCAGTCCAAGCGCCTGTTTGCCCAAAACCCTGATCTCCCTGCGCGGAACCGGTGGGGTGTAACCTTCATTGGCCATCATCAGGCATTGCTTTTTGGCTTCGGCCAGTAACCTGTTGCGCGAGATCACAACCACGTCGCGGCCTTTTTTAAGGTAACCCAATTCAAATGCCTCGTAGGCGGATGTAGAAGTTTTGGCTTGCGCGATGGTTAAAAACCGCGCACGGAAATTATTTAGTTCGATGTCGCCTTCCTGTAGTTCATCGGCAAGACGTAACGCAAACTCTTTAGTGCCGCCGCCGCCCGGTATCAGGCCGACCCCAAATTCAACCAAACCCATGTATAATTCGGCATGTGCAACTACTTTATCGGCGTGTAAACATATTTCGCAGGCGCCACCCAAAGTCAATTGATGAGGTGCCACCACTACGGGTACAGACGAATATCTTATCCGCATCATGGTATTTTGAAAGGCTTTTAAGAACAGGTTCAACTCATCAAATTTCTTTTCACCTGCTAAAGCGTATACCAATCCCAAATCGGCCCCGGCGCTAAAGTTGGTCCCTTCGTTAGATATAACAAGGCCTTTGCAACTGTTTTCAGCGCGGGTTATTGCTTCATTAATCCCCAGTAACACTTCATTGTTAATGATATTCATTTTGGTACGGAACTCCAGGTTTAATATACCGTCGCCAATGTCAATTATGGAACTGCCACTATTTTTCCATAGTAAATTCGACTCGCGGATGTTATCTAATAAAATAAAATCCTTTGCACCCGGCACTAATTGATAGTGTTTTGAAGCGGTGTCATAATAAAAACGTTTGCCGCCTTCTATTTTATAAAAGCTTTGTGCGCCGGCAGCCAGCATACTATGTACCCATTGGGCAGGCTTATAACCCTTGGCTTCCATTGCTTTAACAGTTTGCTCCACTCCTATTGCATCCCATTTTTCGAATGGCCCCAATTCCCAGCCGAAGCCGGCTGTCATAGCTATATCTATTTTATAAAGTTCATCAGCAATTTGGGGGATGCGATTACTGGCGTATGCAAATAGTTGATAAAGGGTCGCCCTGTAAAAATCTCCGGCTTTATCTTCTGATGCGACCAGGATACGCAGTCTTTCTTTTAACTGGCCCGTTTTTTTGGCAATATCAGGGATTGGGAAGCTAACTTTTTGCGATGGTTTATACTCGAGCGTTTTTAAATTGAGTGCGAAAAATTGGTTACCGCTACCCGCTTTTTCTTTTTTATAAAACCCCTGCCCTGTTTTGCTGCCAAGCTGGTTGTTCTTTACCATTTGAGTTATAAAATCGGGGGTATTGAATTGCAGGCTGGCTTCATCCCCGGCAACATTTTGCGCAAGGCCCCCCGGCTACATGTACCATAGTATCCAGTCCAACCACATCGAACGTACGAAAAGTTGCGGATTTGGGGTGACCGATAATCGCACCAGTCAACTCATCTGCCTCTTCAATTGTCAGCCCTGTGTTATTCGTATAATGCAGGGTCGACATTAAACTGAAAACCCCTATCCTATTACCTATAAATGCTGGCGTATCTTTGGCTAAAACGGGCGTTTTCCCTAAAAACTTTTCCCCGTATTCCAGTAAAAAGCTGGTTACATCGGGTAAGGTAAATTGCGTAGGGATAATCTCCAGCAGCGCTAAATAGCGCGGCGGATTAAAAAAGTGACTGCCACAGAAGTGTTTTTTAAAGTCATCGCTTCGGCCTTCAGCCATTAAATGAATGGCTATGCCCGATGTGTTGGAGGATATCAATGTGCCCGGTGTGCGATACTTTTCAATATTTTCAAATACCGCTCGCTTAATGTCCAGCCGCTCAATAACTGCTTCTATTATCCAATCGCAATCCGCAATTTTGGGCAT
>JABDBM010000003.1:0-28222 GCA_013288685.1 Bacteroidota bacterium
CCTCAAAGTAACAGCATGGCAAAGGGTTTATTCAGCGTGTTAAAGCCCGTTATGGTAAGCGGGTATTTTAGCGGATGGGTACAGGTATTTTTACCTGAGTCTTGAGTGAGAAGGCGTGAGTCAGAAGTCGTGAGACTTAAGTCGACCTATCCCGGGACTTCGGACTCAAGGCTCAAGACTTAAAACTTCACCTCGTAAATGCCATATTTAATGGCGAAGATGACCAGGCCTGCGGTGTTTTTACAGCCGGTTTTAATGAGCAGATTATTGCGGTGACCGTCTACCGTGCGGCTGCTGATAAATAACTTTTCCGAAATTTCGGCATTGGTCATTTCATCACAAATCATTTGCAAAATCATTATTTCGCGCTCGGTGAGGCTTATGGGGATACTGTTTAAGTTTTTGAGGCCCTGTTTGCGGTATTTGGCAGCATTCCGCATGGCATTTAAGGTGTCCAAATTAAAATAGAAACCCAATTGATGCGTATTATCGATGGTGGCAAATAACTCGGCCGTTTCGCAATTTTTTTTGAGATAACCGCAGGCTCCGGCTTCTATCATTTTGCTCATATACCGCTCCTCGCCATGTACCGATAGTACAATAACTTTTATAGATGGATATTCCTTGCGCAATACGGCGTTTAGCTCAACGCCATTCATTTCGGGCATATTCATATCAATCAGCGCAATATCAGGCAGGGTATCCAGTTTTGCCAGTTGATCCAGCAATGCCCTTCCATTTTCGGCCTGCGCAACCAACTCATAACCAGCGTTGGTATTAAGCAGGTTGGCCAAGCCCTCGCGGAAAAGGTTTTGGTCGTCGGTAATTGCTATGCGTATTTTGTTACTCATACTGCATTATATTATGCCCCGGGATTAATCAATATAAACATTGAAAACCCTTGCCCGGGGGCTGTTTTTATCCGGTATGTAGCGTTAATCATGCTGATTCGGCTTTCAATGTTTTGCATGCCCATCCCTTTTTTTAATGTGTTATCGTCGTTATCAAAGCCTTTACCATCATCGGTATAGTGAATGGTAAGGAGGCCATAATCCATAAAAATAGAAATACCTATTTGCTTTGCCTCTGCATGTTTTAACGTGTTGGATATCAACTCTTGTAATATCCTTATCAGCGACAACGACGCAGTATACGGCAGCTGCTCTGAAATTGTCTCCGCATGATTGATGATAGATAGGAAGGACCCGTTGCCATTGTTAATACTATCGCTCAATTCCTCTAAAGCGGCCGTAAAACCAAACAATGCTAAGGCCGGCGGCGACAAATTATGCGATATATTGCGAACGTTTTGAATAATCTTATCTATTAATTGTTTGTAACTATCTACAGCTTTCTCAATTTCGGCCCTGTCTGTACTGCTGTTATCCAGCCGGTTAAAGAGCATGCGTAAGTTTGATAACGAGCCGCCAACCTCGTCGTGCAGATCTTGCCCTATCCTTTTTCGTTCAATTTCCTGCGATTGTATTATAGCATTCATCAACTCCTTTTGCTGGGCCATTTCGGCATCGTGTATTTGCTGTTTGCTTTTAAGCAGTTTTTTTTTGGTTATGAATAAACAATAGCACAAAGGAAATCACCAGCAGCGAAACGCCGCCGGTGCACATAATAATAAGTATATAGATATTTTCTCCTAAGGTTTCCTGCATTTACTAAATCCCACCGCGAATAATAGATACATAATTAAAACAAGTGTTGCGTGAATATTCCACATTAAAGTATTGATAAGAAAGTCTTTTTTGCTCTCATGACCTATGGCAAGATTCGAAAAAGCAAAAATGAATAACGCGCCCGAGAAATATAATAATATACCAATATTTATCCAGTTCACCGGATTGATGGACCATTTGATTTCTAGATCATTTGTTTCGGCCAAATATGCCAGGCTACAGGCAATTATAATTAATGCCTCCACCGGGCGTGTATTGGTATTAAAATTATAGATACTCTGAAAAAAAAGGAAGTTAACAATGCAAAACAGCGGAAATATGATCATTAAATATTTTATCACAAGCCGTATTGTCTTATCTAACAGTATCAATAGATAAAAATAACCGAGCATCAAAAACTCGAATATGGTAAAGATGTGAAGCACAGGAAGATTTCGGATCTTGAAATCCGCAAGTAAAGAAGCCAATATATTAGCACTACCATCTAATAACAAATAATACCAGATAACCTTTAACGCTTTACCGGCGTATTTTCTGTGTATCAGGCCTGTACCAATAGGAACTAAAACACTTATTGGGACAACAATTCCGGTATATATCAAGTTGGCCGATAGCATATTATTTTTTGTATCGAAAATACGGCTCCGGGCTATTGTCCGCATTAAATAACGGGCTTTGCGGATTACACATTGACGGACACGGCTGCGTAAAATCATATATAGTTGAAGTCGCCGCACTATTCATCATTTCCTCCCGCGATACACTTTCGTCACTCGCCACCGTAAGCATATCCTTATTTTGCGCATCTACCGGAACCAGCATGCCGCATATCTGGTAAGGCGAATCTGCATCGGGCAGGCTCATGTATATCCTGATTGAACTTGCATCGGGATGTTGGGCGATAAGCCATTGAATATCGTCCATCCGGATATTGATGGCCCTGAAAATTAACTGGGGCGGCACCAAACCGGGATCTATCGGAGATTCACCGTTACCGATTGATTTTGAAGCCGACGATGGCAGTGACGACACCAAATCCCTCCAGGCCGAGGCCCGTTGAATAGCCTCGCTTAAGGGGATGGTTGGCGGTGCGTCGATAGCTATAATGTTGCGGTCGCTTTCGCTTGTTAAAACGCTGGTTTTCATAATTTAAATGTATTTGGGTTAAGGGATTTTAAAGATTATTTATCAGATGGTTGTTTGCACAATGCCATTTGCGGCGCTAAAACTATAGATCACTGCGTAAGTAGGGTCGCCGGCAAAATTTATACCGGTTTGAAATATGCCGAATGCCGCTACCCAAAATAAAAACTCCACATTTATATAAGGGTCATTTATAACCACGTTACCTGTAGCCGTCCGTCCGTAAGTGGCCAATGGCGTATTTGCGCTGAGCACTACCTGCGGCTGTAGCTGGGCAGCTACATCTGCCGCCAGGCCGGGCTGCAAGCCCCATGCCGAAAAACAGGCGGCAATTTGGTTGGTAAGGCTGTCGTAATTACCTGCAACAGGCGCATAATTCAATACTGTTCCATAACTGGTATTTACGGCCGTGGGACTGATCGATTTAAAAACGCTGTTAAATATAAAAACGGATTGGCTGTAAGTTGCATCAAGTGCATCAAATATAGCCAGCTCCAGCGGCAGAGCGCCGTCCGAGGGCGGCGGCGGTGGAAAGGGTGACGTCATGGTGCGCGGCTCCAGCGCGATAGTAATTAGGTCAAGGTCGTAGATGGCCTTTTCGGGAGCGGTGACGTTCGATTCTGTTAGTATTAAAATTTCGGCAATAGAAAGCGAGATGCTTGAGGCAAATTGTCCCATACAATAAAGTTTAGATAACGATTACCTACTCTTTTACGGCTTTTCGGTATACGCCTTGTTAACGGCCATCAACAAAACAAAGTTATCTAAAAAACAGGCAGGTTGTAAAGGATAAAAAGCTTAGTTTATTAAACAGGTGTTTTTACCTGGTTGTCAGCATTCCTTCTTTCAAAATAAACTGATCTGCTTTCCATTTTTCGGTACAAACAAATCATAATTAAAGGGCGGCATATCCTTGTCGGCTAAAAAGCGGGTACAGGCCAATTTAAACATTTGATGGATTGATTCGGCAATTTTACCTTCGCCACTCATGCGGCGGCCAAACTCGCTATCGTTTAAATTGCCGTCATGACATGATTTAATCATATTCAACACCTTTTCGGCTTTGTTGGGAAATGCCTTGTGTATCCAGTCGGTAAAAATCTCGGCAATGCTGCCGTTTAGCCGTACAATAGTAAAGCCAGCTGATAATGCGCCCCTATCAGCTGCAGCCTTAATAATAGCAGGCACCTCGTTACTATTAAGCCCGGGAATAATGGGCGCAGCCATTACCCTTACGGGGATGCCTTTGTTTGATAGTTTCTCAATTACAGATAGCCTGCCGCTGGCGGTTACCGTACGTGGCTCCAGCTTTTGACGAAGCTGTTCATCCAGGGAGGTGAGCGATACATTTACATGCACCAGGTTCATGGCGGCTAATTCCTCCAAAATATCCAGATCGCGCAGGATGACGTTATTTTTGGTGATAATGGCTACCGGATTGCGGTATTTTAAAAACAACTCCAAAAGCGCACGGGTAATTTTTAGTTTACGTTCAACCGGCTGGTAACAATCTGTATTGCCCGATAATAGAATGCAAACCGGTTGATAGTTTTTTTTATTAAAATAATCTTCCAGCAATTCGGGGGCATTGCGTTTTACAATTATTTTGCGCTCAAAATCAAGACCGGCGCTAAACCCGTAATATTCATGCGTATTGCGGGCGTAACAATAAATACAGCCATGCTCGCAACCCTGATATGGGTTTATAGAGTACATGTGGCTTAGATCAGGACTGTTTGATTCGCTTACAATTTTTTTAGGTGTTTCCTCAAAAAGCTGGGTTGCCGTATTTTCTATCAGTGGTTCGTCAATGCCCTCAATATGGTCAAGTACATATTTGTTTTTTAAAAACTTGTTATGTGTATTTACCTGTGCGCCGCGTCCTTTAAAAAAATCCGGGTTATCCTCATGTGCCATAAAACAAATTTACTAAATATTTTAGCAAATTACAATTCTATCAATTTATGTTTTATAGCGTACAATACCAGGCCAATACGGCTTTTTATATTTAGTTTTTCGAACAAGGTGTCGCGGTAACCATCAACGGTTCGTGTACTTAAGCACATTTGTTCAGCAATTTCTTTGTAAGTAAGTTCGGTGGCGGCCAGGCGTAAAAATTCAATTTCGCGCCCGTTTAGCCGCAGCTGACCAAAAGCGGGGTTAAAGCTGTTTAACAAAAGGCGGGTGGCAAATTCGGGGTAATAAGGTTCGCCATTGGCTACGCTTAACAAGGCTTGTTCAAACTCGTGTGGTTCCGAGTCTTTAAGCAAATAGCCTTTAACACCCATTTTTATCATCTTTACTACCATATCCGGGTCATTTGATACAGATAGTACAATGATAGCCACATCCGGATAATTTTTTATCAGCCAGCCGGCCGACGACACGCCATCCATCACCGGCATATTCATATCCAGTAAAACAATATTGGGTTTAAACTTAGGCGATATTTTTTGGATCAATTCTTCGCCGTTTCCGGCTTCAAAAAGCACATTATATCCGTTTAAATTGCTAATTAATGATGCTATTCCGCTTCTAAAAAGGCGGTGATCATCAACCAATGCTATTTGAATGATTTCCATTAGTGTACAAACCTTTATGTGATGGGTTTAGGGTTATATTAATACGGCATCCATTGCCCTGCGAACTATATATTGTTGCCGCTGCCCCTATTAAAGCCGCACGGTTGTGTATATTTTTTAATCCTAACCCTTTGCTGTTATTTATTAAATCGGGCGAAAAGCCAACGCCGTCATCTTCGAGGGTCAAATTAAACAAATCGGGATGATATTGCAAGGTGATTTTTAAATGTTTTGCGGAAGAATACTTAAGTGCATTATTTAAAGCCTCCTGGAAAATACGGAACAACACCAATTCGCGCTCAGCGCCTATAGAATAAATATCACCATCTACGAATAATAAAGCATCTATTAATCCACTGCTGTTAATTCTTTCGGCCTCTGTTTCAATAGTTTTAACTAAACCATGCGCTGTAATATAATCATAACTGAGGCTTTTTGACAGATTGCGTAAATCCGAAATTGTTTGCGCTACCAACTCGCGGTTTTCACCAATCTTTGCACGCACATTCTCGTCAGCAACAGGAATCATCCCCAGGTTAAGTTTTACAAATGATAGTACTTGCGTGATGTTATCATGAATTTCGCGGCTGATGTATGCAAGCGTCTGTTCCTGCATCTCGATGCGTGTTTTAAGCAACTCCTGCTCAAATGCCGACTTTAACTCCTGTTGTTCCTGCTCGTTTCGCTCCTGACGGCTACGGTATAAAATAACGAAATAGACAATAAAGCCTATTACTACGGTAAAAAGCATTGCTGTTGACAATACCAGCACCTGGATGTTTTCATATCGCATGGACTTTCCTGTTTTCTTTACTATCAGCTACTATGGCAATGCCCGTTAGAATGGTAAATATATACAATATTACAAACCATAAGTAAAAAACCAGCGCATCCACTCCTGCGTTTTTCTTGAAAACATTGGAAAGGCCGATTTGTAAAAACAAGGTTGTTGAGTAAAATATGATGGCCGTATTATACCAAAAAACACCTTGTTTTAAAATTGGTGTTTTTGATGGGCAAAGCAGCATTTGCCTAAAAAGCAAAAGAGAAAATACAGCCAGCGATGCCAGGGTAACCAGGTTCATGTAAGTAGGAAATTCACTTGTAAAAGGCTGCCAAATTAATGCGTTGATAACTGATAGCACCGAAACAATGATAATGGACAGGATGATGCCATTTTTTACTCCCCGGCCGTTAAACAGATGGTAATAGATCAGCGAATAAAAAATATATTCGGACAAAGCCTCCACGTGCAGCACAGGAGCATTGGTTTTAATCACTTTTACCGAAACAATAGCGAGCAAGGCTGTTATCATCGAAATAATTGTTGCGATGGTCAATATTTTAAAAGATATCCCCAACTTTTTATAGCAGGCAATACCCGTAGTTGCAACTATTAGCAACATCAGCAAATAGCCATACGATACTATAACATAAAAAGACATGCGAGCTAAATATTTTTGTTTTAATACATTAAAAAAACTCCCCGGCAAGATAATTGCCAGGGAGGAATTTCAAACTGCAATATAAGGCAATTTTACCTGGCAGTTTATCCTAAATTAGTACAAATAGTTGGGCACGGGGGCCAATCCGAATAAATATTGCCGGTAGCTACATACGTATAGCCGGTCACTCCACCCAAATTGGGTTGTGCTCCAACTACAACCAGGTTAAATATATTTACCGGCTGCCCTTTAAAAGCAGCATCCTTAGCGATGTCGATACTTATTCCCACAACCGACGTATTGCTTAACATATCTTCCAGGCTCGTTCGGTCAATAAAAAAGCCATTCAGAAATTGGGATGCCGGAGTTAACAGGCCGGGCCCCCCAAGGGCCGAATTCTGTTGCTGGTACTCCTGGGTTAAGCTCTTAGCTTCAGCCAGACTGATGATTGTTGCCATGTTGATTAATTAGGGTTTTAGTTTAAATATTCATCAAGTATACCATCTGCCAATGGCATTTTATACCGTGAAAACACGGTATTTTACCCCGTGAAAACAACACTTTCGTGTTATTGCTGTTTATACATTATGCGCCTATTTCTTCAACACATTTTAAACAAGCCGGTTATCACGCTGGCCAACAGATTCTCGTCGCGGCCTGATAAAAAGAGGGTGGATAAGGCATTGACAGGTTTGTATAATAACATCGTAAGTGATCCCGGAAAAAAAGGGTTTGTTTTACCTTTCGATGCTGACAAGGACCGGTTTATTGTATTGTCCGATCAGCATAAAGGAGCCCGCGACGGAGCCGATATTTTCGCTGCTGCCGAAAAAAACTACCTGGCAGCGCTCGAATGGTATCATCAAAACAATTTCTTTTATATCAACCTTGGCGACAGCGAGGAGCTTTGGGAAAACCTGATTGTGACGATAAAGCGGCATAACCGCGATACGTTCGAAATGGAGAAGCGGTTTATAAAGAAGGAAGCTTTTGTTAAAATATTCGGCAATCACGATCTTTATTGGGATAACGATCCATTGGCGGCCAATAACCTTGAAGACATATACGGCCAAAAAGTTGTTATTTATGAAGGCCTGATACTTAAAACAACGACAGGTGAAAAACCTTTGGAAATTTATTTGACCCATGGCCACCAGGGCGATTTGCAAAGCGACGGCAATTGGTTTAGCAAGTGGTTTGTATCGGACGTTTGGGGGCCGCTGGAATCGTTTTTGCGGATAAACCCTAACACCCCTGCCAATAATGACGAATTGAAGACCGCCCATAACCAAATGATGTATCACTGGAGTTCGAAGCGCAAAAACATGCTGCTTATTACCGGGCATACGCATCAGCCGGTATTTAAATCGTTAACTCACCTTGAAAAACTATATGAGGAGTTATCAAAAGCAAAACAACTCAAGGATAAAACTGCCATCGCGAATGCTAAAATACAAATAGCAAACAGGGAAGGCAAGGGGGATAAAATTCCTGATTTTAAGGGATATCTGGACACTTATTTTAACAGCGGTTGCTGCTGCTTTGACGATGGCGATATAACAGGCATTGAAATAGCAGATGGCTGTATCAGATTGATTAAATGGCAATACGCCGGTCATTCAAAAAGCGAAAGATTGGTTTTGGAAGAAAGCCGGCTGGAAGACCTGAAATTGTAGAAAATTAATGGTTCTATAAAATTTTTACCGCAGAGAACACTAACGAATCGCAGAGAGCGCGGAGCTTTTAATTGCAAAATTTCAATCCTCTCTAATACCTTACTTCGTTAGTTTCCTTTTTCTCCGTGTACTTTGCGGCTCCTCCGCGTTCTCCGTGGTTAAATTCCAATACAAAACGCTATAGCGCAAAAATTCCCGGTTTCAGTAAAATGAAATTTAACCGTCCAGCAAAAACACAAATAGTTCTTTCGGCCCGTGAGCTCCCAAAACAAGCATCTTCTCGATATCGGCAGTACGACTGGCCCCGGTAACATTGCTAATCATGGAAGGGAGATCGTTGCCGTATTTGTTTTTGATGAGTTTAAAGCCATCCTTCAAATCGAGCACCAATTGAGAGGTATATGCCAGTACAATATGTACAGGCGGATATATACTTAAGCGGCGCCCGGCCATTCCCGCGTTGGTTAGCAGCACACTGCCATTACGGGCAATTAAAGCTTCGCAAAGGGTAAAGCCAACGTCGGCTTGTTCAAAATCTTTATCGGTTTCAAAAAACGGGTATTCAAACCGATTTAATATTTTTTGCAGGTCGGGTTCCCAGCAATATATTTTGCGCCATTCACGCTCTTCGGCCAGGGTCAGCAGGTTTTCAATAAACTGAACTTCATCTTCACAAAAAACAAAGCGGCCCTGTACGGCAGTAAATTGCTCAGCAAAAAGCACTTCCAGCATTTCGTCTGTAGCGGGGTAGTGCGGCAGGTCCTCGACATTGGGATACGGGTTATCCCTTTTTTCCAAAAGCGCCTTCCGGATTTTTTTTAGTAATTTTTCCTTTGGTGTGGTGATGTCCCTCATGCTAAGTCTAAAGTCGCAAGTTCAAAGTCAAAAGTCTTTTTTGTTCTAAGCCAAAAGTCTTAAGCCCCTGGCCGAAGCGGTTAACTTCGTTCCCGGTACTTAAGACTTTCGATTTAATATTTATTATTGCTACGTACTTAAGACTTAAAAATCAAGACTTAAGACTAATAACGTTTATTCTTTCTCGTCCGGATTCCGTTGGAATGTACCTGAATGATCAGCTACGCCTTCGGGTACCAGGTTTTCAGCAACCGGCTCCTGATTTGATTCCGGTCCGTTTACAAATTCATCATAAGTGGTTCGGTTATCAAACGGACGCTTGCCTAAAATTTCTTCCAGATCTGATTGAAACAGGATTTCCTTTTCTAATAGCTTATCAGCTAATTTAATCAGGCCTTCTCTTTTATCAATCAATAGCTTTTTGGTCATTTCGTAAACCTCGGCTATCTGGTTACGAACTTCCATGTCTATCAATTCTGATGTTTTTTCAGAATATGGTTTATTAAACTGGTACTCGCCCTGGGTATCGTTAAACGATACGTTGCCAACTTTAGCATTCATACCGTATATGGTCACCATCGCGTAAGCCAGCTTGGTAATCCTTTCAAGGTCATTTTGTGCTCCGGTTGATATTTTACCAAAGGTGATGTCTTCGGCAACACGGCCGCCCAGCGTCATGCACATACCGTCAATTAATTGCTCGGTAGTGTACAAAAACTGCTCCTTAGGCAAATACTGCGCATATCCCAAAGCAGCAACGCCGCGAGGAACAATAGACACCTTAACCAATGGATCGGCATGTTCCAAATACCAGCCTGCAATAGCGTGGCCTGCTTCGTGGTAAGCTACGATGCGTTTTTCTTCGGGCGATATAATTTTGTTCTTCTTTTCTAAACCGCCTATTACACGATCGATAGCATCCTGAAAATCCTGCATATCTACCGCTTCCTTGTTTTTACGGGCAGCAATAAGGGCTGCTTCGTTACAAACGTTGGCAATTTCGGCGCCGGCAAATCCAGGGGTTTGTGCCGATAATTTTTTGGCATCAACACCATCAGCTAATTTAACCGGTTTTAAGTGTACCTTAAATATTTGCTCGCGGCCAATCAAATCCGGTTTATCAATAGATACCTGCCTGTCGAAACGGCCGGGGCGCAATAACGCCGAATCCAATACATCCGGACGGTTGGTTGCAGCTAATATAATAATACCCGAATCGGTGCCGAAACCATCCATTTCAACCAGTAACTGGTTCAGGGTGTTTTCGCGTTCGTCATTACCGCCTACTATATTGTTTTTACCACGGGCGCGGCCTATGGCATCAATTTCGTCAATAAATATGATACAAGGCGCTTTATCTTTTGCCTGGCGGAACAAATCGCGCACACGCGATGCACCAACCCCCACAAACATTTCCACAAAGTCCGACCCGGACAACGAGAAGAACGGCACCTGTGCTTCGCCCGCTACTGCTTTGGCCAAAAGGGTTTTACCGGTTCCCGGTGCACCAATTAATAAGGCGCCTTTTGGTATTTTACCACCCAGGTTGGTGTATTTTTTAGGATTTTTAAGGAAATCAACAATTTCCATTACTTCCTGCTTGGCTTCTTCCAAACCTGCAACATCATTAAAGGTAACCGATACCTGCGCTTCCTTATCAAACAATGTAGCTTTTGATTTGCCGATATTAAATATCTGGCCACCAGGGCCGCCGCCTGCACCGCCACTCATACGGCGCATAATAAACAGCCACACTGCAACCAGCAATACTGCCATTATAATACACTGTACAAACCAGTTTGATAGCAGGCTTTCGTGTCCTTGCTCAAAATTAGGAGATACTTTATCTGAATCGGGAACGTCTTTTTGAGCGTCGGCTATTTCCTTGGTTAATGCATCAAAACTGCCAGCCGTAAACTGATATTGGGGGGCATCGTCAGTATTGCCATAGTTAAATTTACTTTGATCTTTTTTTGCGTCGCTGAATTCCGTTTTAGTGGTTAAACTTTCTTTTTTGATATACACTTCAGCAATCACCAAATCGCCGTTTTTGTAAGCGGTTACTTTTTCTACATCATGCGTTTTCAACATGTTTTCGGCAAAACGCTGAAAACTGATAGTTTTGATAGTAGTGCCATTTAATAAAGTAGCAACCCCAAGCAATACCACAACAATAATGGCATAAAACCACATAATATTTGGTTTTGGGGGTTTTGGCGTAATTTTTTTATTCGGTATTTTCCGGAGGGGTTTTGGCTTTTCCAATTTATTATCTTTCATTTTTTACAAACTCAAACTTACAATCTTTTATTAATTTTTTGCGTGGATGTGAAGATGACGCATTTTTTAACACATCTGTGACGGATGGTTATGCGCTTTTATACATTTTTATCTCAGCATCGCCCCACAAATCTTCCATTCCATAGTATTCGCGCTTATCGGTTCTGAAAACGTGAACCACAACGTCTATATAATCCAGCAGTATCCATTCGCCATGCTCAAGGCCTTCTTTCCGCCAGGGTTCCTGCTGGGTGGCCTTAAAAACTTCATCTTCAACGCTATTGGCTATAGCTTTCACCTGCGTTGCCGACTCCGCATGGCATATCACAAAATAATCGGCAACCGAACTAAATATATTACGAAGGTCTAACCTTATAATTTCATTCCCTTTCTTTTCCTGTATGCCATGTATGGCTAATTCAGAAATGTATGCGGATTCAGTGAGCGTTTTGTTTTTTACCATCAAAAAGAATTAGTTTTGAACGGATTCAGTTTATTAATTATTATACTTTGCAAAATAACATATTTTCGGGGTTATTTGTTGGACAAAATTTTCTTGTATTAAAAGAAGTTGACTCTACCAATAATTTCCTCAAGGAATTACTGTCAAATTCCAAGCCATTGATGGAGGGTACGGTCATTATGGCAGAAAACCAATATGCAGGCAGAGGGCAACACCAAAACGGATGGCATACCGAACCTGGTAAAAACTTAACGTTTAGCCTGCTGCTTAAACCCCATTTTTTGCCCGTTACTGAACAATTTGATCTGATACGCGCCATAAGTTTAGGTGTTTATGATGCCCTGCACCCTTTGTTGGGCGACCAGCTAAAAATAAAATGGCCAAACGATATTTATTATGGCAACAGCAAACTGGGCGGCATGTTGATTGAAAACATGGTGCAAGGTGGCAGGATAAACAATGCCGTTGTTGGCATTGGTTTGAATATTAACCAGGAGAGCTTTCCGGAGCATTTAAAAAATGCCATATCATTAAAGCAAATCTTACACGCAGATTATGATTTAAAAACTTTATTGTCCGAAATTTGCCACAACATTGAGGCGTATTATCTGAATTTAAAAGCTGGTAAAACATTATTTGTAAGGAATGCATACCTATCGCGACTATACTGGCTGAATGAGGAAAAATGTTTTAAAACCCCGGTGGGGGAATTTACAGGCATTATAAAAGGTGTAAGGGACAACGGAATATTAGTTGTTGAAAATAATAAATGCGAAGAATTAGAGTTTAGCCTGAAAGAAATAGCGTTTGTACACTAATTACGACTGCTTTTTTGAAAACACGCAAACGCGCACACCATGTTCAGATTATAATCAGAAAAGGTATTTATTTTTGAAAAGAACTATTACAAAATAAAATATACTAATAAACACAAAAACGGAATGAAAAAATCCATCTTATTAATTGCCGTGCTGATTTTAAGCATTGGTGCAAAAGCACAAATTGAAGCACCCGTAAAATGGAGTTATGGCGCAAAAAAAATAAGCAGCACCGAGGCCATTGTCTTTTTAATGGCCAAAATTGATAACGGCTGGCACATTTACTCGCTAAACGTTAAGGACGGCGGGCCTATAAAAACATCTTTTACTTTCGATCCTTCGAAAGAATACAGCCTTGTGGGTAAAACAACCGAACCCGCTGCTATAACTAAATACGAAGACGTATTTAAAATGAATGTAAGTTATTTTGAAAAATCGGTAATATTTAAGCAAAAAATAAAACTAAAATCGGCAGATGTAAAAGAGGTTAAAGGAAAACTGGAATATATGACTTGTAACGACAGGAAATGTTTACCACCGGAAGACATTGATTTTACAATTCCATTAGGTAAATAATCCGCGTAACGAATGAAATCTTTTATTAGCCGCAGTTTTTCAAAAACCGGATTATTCCTTTTTGTAACTATAATTTCTTTTTTAATTGGCGGGCTTGGTACCGCCATGGCTTTTCAAAAAGCCGATACCAGTGGGGTTACCTTTACATCAATACCTACCGCTGCTGATAGCATTGCGATCAGGAAACAGGCGCAGAAAAAAGCCGACTCGGTCAAAGCAGCACAGGCCAAAGCTGATGCTGCCAAAGCAAAGTTAAAAAGCGCGGGCAAAGAAAAACCAAAAAGCCTTTGGCAGATTTTTATTGCCGGGCTCATTGGCGGCTTTACTGCCGTTATTTTACCTTGCATTTACCCATTATTGCCATTAACCGTTAGCTTTTTTACAAAAAAGGCAGGTTCACGGGCTAAGGGCGTATTTCAATCTGTAATATATGGGTTGTCGATAATTGTAATTTATGTTACGCTGGGGATGGTAATCTCCATCATATTTGGGTCGGATGCGCTCAATGCACTTGCCACTAATGGTGTGTTTAATATATTTTTCTTTTTATTGCTGATAGTTTTTGGAATATCGTTTTTGGGTGCGTTTGAGATTACGCTGCCCGGCTCGCTCGCTACAAAATTGGATGCCAATGCCGACAAAGGCGGATTCGCAGGTATCTTCTTTATGGCATCAACTTTAGTAGTGGTATCTTTTTCGTGCACCGGCCCTATTATAGGTACTTTGCTGGTGGATGCAGCTTCAAAAGGCGACAGATTAGGCCCCGCTATTGGCATGTTGGGTTTTTCATTAGCGCTTGCCTTACCGTTTACTATTTTCGCACTCTTTCCTTCACTATTAAAGAGTCTGCCAAAATCGGGCGGCTGGCTTAATAGTGTAAAAGTTATATTGGGCTTCCTTGAGTTGGCTTTTGCAATGAAGTTTTTATCGAATGTCGATTTGGCTTATCATTGGAACTTTTTCGACCGTGAAATATTTCTTTCATTATGGATTGCTATCGGCTTGCTGATGGGATTGTATTTAATTGGAAAAATCAAATTTTCGCACGATAGCGATGTGCCTTATCTATCTATTCCACGTACCTTTTTATCTATCATCGTATTTGCGTTTGTAATATATATGATTCCCGGTTTATGGGGAGCCCCTCTTAAATCAATAAGTGCATTTTTACCGCCAATTGCCACACAGGATTTCGATTTGTCGCAGACGCCGGGAGGAAGCAGTGCGGCTACTTTGAATCAGTCATCAATAAAAGTGAAGAAATATGCCGGTAATTATGACCGGATAAAAACCAAAGGGTTGGATGCTTGGTTTGACTATGACCAGGCGCTACAAGTATCAAAAGAGTTGCATAAACCAATATTCATCGATTTTACCGGCTTTAACTGCGTTAACTGCCGTAAAATGGAACTTAATGTGTGGACCGATCCTCGCGTATTCAATCATCTGCGAAACGATTTTGTCGTACTGCAAATGGTAGTTGATGACAAAGCGGATTTAGACCCCAAAGACCAATTCATATCAACATATAGCGGGAAGAAAATCACCACCTTAGGCGGCAAATGGAGTGACCTGGAAGCTTCGCGCTTCAATTCCAATTCGCAACCCTACTATGTATTGCTTGACAACGACGGCAATTTGTTGAAAGACAAAAGCGGGAACGAAATACAACCATCCCCGGCTGATTATGACGTTAATAGCTATTTGAAGTTTTTAGAAAGCGGTTTGGCTGCCTATAAAAAGTAAAGAGCTGCGTCTGAACCATGATTTGTGGGATTTGAGGATTTGATAATCCTACAAATCATGGTTCAGACTGATGTCCGCCACACGTAATTCTGAGGGAGCTTGTCTAATTGGCTGTTATTACACGAGATTTCCGCGTTAGGGATTGCAGCGGATACCGGCCGCGTGGCTAAGGCCCGTGCAGTATGAGCGTAAAGCCCGGCCCGCAGGGAACGCCACAAATAGTCGTTTGCTTCGGGTCATTAGTCATTACGTAATTGGTTAGTTGACCCTGTACTAAAAATCGTATCCATAACAAACACCCGTAGGGCCGCCCTTGTGGCTTCTCACAAGGCCGCAGGCATCAAACAAGCCTATTAACCTCCCTATAAATAACCCTGCCCCCCTCGTTAGTTAACGTGTACCCACATCTTTTGATGCGTAGGTGCTACTCATTTGTAGAATATCGAATAACAAAGATAACAGCTCGATAGGTGATGCCCCTTAGATTGCAAGGTAAATTGGCCATGTTATACAAGGGTAGCCTCTACGAGGCACAAAACTATTCCGTTTTTATTGCTACAAAGAGGTAGCCCCGCTGGGGCATCGAAAAATTAATCATGTTTGTAGAGATGCGGGTACACGATTACACCCTTTAGGGCGACCACATAGAACGTCCTGACAGATTGCACATATTTACCTTGCAATCCGATTTTGTTAGTGACAACACATCGTAGAACACACGATAAAACAAATCAAAAATCTATTCTCACAAAAATTTAACGTAAATTCGCGCACTTTTGTACAGGTACTAAATCAATACATTTTACCTTTGCAAATATTTAGCAGATCACAAACAATTCGAGGCAAAACAGCGCCAACAACAAAATGACGCAAATAAAAAATATTGGGGTTTATACATCAGGCGGCGACTCGCCCGGAATGAATGCTGCCATAAGGGCAGTAGTACGTACAGCAATTTACTATAACCTTGAGGTTACTGGCATTCGTCGCGGTTACGACGGCATGATAAAAGGTGATCTTTTCCCCATGAACCGTAAATCGGTTTCGAACATCATAGGACGTGGCGGAACGATACTAAAAACAGCCCGCAGCGAGCAATTTAAAACCCCCGAAGGCCGTAAGTTAGCACACGAGCAATTGTTAGCAAATGGGGTTGATGCTTTAGTAGCCATAGGTGGCGATGGTACTTTTACCGGAGCCCGTATTTTTGGCGAAGAATTTGACTTCCCTATTGTTGGTTTGCCCGGCACTATTGATAATGACCTTTGCGGTACCGATTTTACCATTGGTTACGATACAGCCATCAATACTGTAATTAATGCTGTTGATAAGATAAGGGATACTGCCGAATCGCACGACAGGTTGTTTATTGTTGAAGTGATGGGCCGCGACTCGGGTTTAATTGCCCTGCGTACCGGCATTGCCTCGGGTGCCGAAGCGATATTGATTCCTGAAAGTAAAACCGATTTGGCGGCAGTATTTGAGCGTTTGGAAAGTGGCCGCAAGGATAAATCATCAAAAATTATTATGGTTGCCGAAAGCGGCGAAGTAAGTGATGCTTTTGAAATAGGCAAGCAAATAAAAGAACGTTTTCCACAATATGATACCCGCATTTCCATACTGGGCCATATTCAGCGCGGCGGCAGACCAAGCTGTATGGACCGTGTACTGGCAAGCCGTGTAGGGGTAGCTGCAGTTGAGGGCTTGATGAAAGGCCACCGTAACGAAATGGTAGGCCTAATTCATAACCAGATTGCGTTTACGCCTTTTGAACACGCCATTAAACATAACATCGACATTAACGAGGACTTTTTAAAGATAGTAGAGATACTATCAATATAGCAGAACGGCCAGAGTTACGAAGTTTAAAAAAACTTCGTAACTCTTAATGTATCACAGTTTTTATCTCTCAGACTTTTCTGACTTTCGGACTTCACTCCTTATCATAAACCATTGTAATTTTTCTTTCGCCTTGCGGGGATGAGGTGCTTTGTGCAATTAACAGCGTTTTGCCATGATTTACTAAACTCCAATTTTCTGAGGTAGTCATTGTTGACGTTTGGCCGCCGCGGTTAAAGATTACGTTCGATTTAATCATCAGGGTATCGCGATTTCCCGGCAGAGTTGCGGTGGTTACGCGTGGCGCTCCAAAAAACTCCGATTTGCTTTCTTCGCCATCCAACAGCAGCTTTTCATCGGTTATGCGGTCGTCCTGCCATTCCTCAATAAATGATCGTTGTATAGTAATTTCATTTTCTTTTTGGCTGATTTTTAATTTATGGGCCAAATTACCTGCTCCTCCGCTGCCCGGTGTGCTTTTATCTTCATTTAACACCCACCCACCCGAAAAATCAGCAGGCTTGTTTAACGACAGTAGGGGTAAGCCAAACGATCCCCGAAAAGGGTTTACGGCATTTATATAAGCCGCATCGTCGCGCCCCAGCAGCCGCGAATCGTTTACCAACACTTCATACTGTTTTTTTGAGGTGTTGCGCACCATCCCCGCCCAAATTACCCAATAGCTCCACTTAGGTTGGCTGGTCATAATTTCGGGTGACGGTGGATTGCCAACTTCGGCGAGTGTAATGGGTTTTCCGTTGGATAGCGCCAGCAAGCCATTATAATAGTCTTGTTTAAAATCGGAGCCATAAACATCAAGCGCCAATATATCCAGGTAATCATTACCAGGATAAAAATTGGAGAACTCCATGCCTGCGCGGGTTGGCCTGTCTACACTCCAAACCCACACCAGGTTATTCAGTTTATGGTAATTAACCAGGCGGTTAAATATCTGGCGATAAAGCGCGGCTGTGCCATGCTCCCCGGTACGGTTGCCCCACCAAAACCAGTTGCCGTTCATCTCGTGATATGGCCGCCAAAGCACGGCAATGTGCGCCTTTTGCAGTTCTTTTAAGTAATGAGCAATGGTATCCACCTGTGCCATCCACTGTTTGTTAAGCGCTGTGCCGGGCGTGAGTATATCCTTAAACTGCTGATCGGTTAAGCGGCCCTGTACACTTGCCAGCGCATCGGGATTGGCGCCCGGTAATGGTTGAAAGGTAACCGGCTCGTTAGCTGTTGGCGGTACCGCGTGCCAGCATAAAGTAATGATGGAGCCAAGCTTATTTTGCCGCTTTGCTTCTTCAACCATGGCATTGCGCATAAGGTAGGAATCTTTATCGCCGGCTTTGGCAAAGCCAAAATCGGTGCTCCATATTGCCGGGGTTTTACCGCTATAGCCGGCCGCGAACTGTGAGTTACCATCAGCAGCAGCTGGGTAATTATGTTGTCCGGTAAGTGTATATTTTCCCGAGAGGCTATAAATAAGCTGTAAAAGAGCTTTTGCTTCGGGCGATGCATTGGGTGTCGCCGGTTTAATTTCCTGCGCGATTGAAGATGATGAGATAAACAGCGCCATTAAAGCAAAAACGTGATAAATGAATTTCATGAAATGAGGCAGCTTTTAATAATTATTGATTGGTTATTGACGAAACTAAAATAAGATGAAATAAATATACAAAGTTTTTAAAGCTCAATGACGCTTTGTATGGGGAATTAACCACAGAGGTCACGGAGGATGCACAAAGCATACAAAGAATGGAAAAAAAGAGTGGTAAATGTTTAACAAGTCAGCGCATTACCGTTAAAACTCCGCGTACTCCGTGCTTTCTCTGTTTCTCTGCGGTAAAATAAAACATAATTGCAATCTGTTTACCCATATAATCCGTTATAGAACCGTTTTTAGGACAAAAACACGCTGGAAACTGGACAGCGCATACGTAGAAATACGCATGCGCGTACGTATTTCTACGCATAAAAACTACGTTAAAATACGGGTTGATAGGGAGTTATAGTTATTGTAACTTTACTAATTGTTTTTGCGGGGCCTCAATGATTTTTGAAATGCCGCTTATATCCGGGCATTTATACACCACTGAATAACTATAATGCCTATAGCTATGGTGCTTACTAATGCCAGAAAAACCAGCACCCATCGGATGAACCCTTTCATGTTTAATTTATCAATTAGTAAAAACTAATCTCCGGCTACTTTTCTGGGGCAATATTATAGTTTAGGAGATAATATTTAAAGTATCTAAAAGTATGCAATTTGCTGCTATTTATCAAAAATTTGTTTAAAAAATCACTAATTAACCCGCTGACTGCTAATAAGTAACAGGTTTAATACAAATTTATGCGTTATCCGGTTTGCGAAATATAAAAACAGCAAAGAAACCATCAAATGGGTTTAATTATTTGTCATTTTTATAAAAGCGGTATAATTGCCAACCAAATTGAACCCGTTATTATCCGGCTACTAAAAGAAACATTTTCTAAATACCTGCGTTTGTATCCCATAGATTTAGTTTAGTTTTGAAAAACTTTTTATAGATGCAGCGCCTTAATTTTCAGCATATCCGCCTATATCTTCGCCAAATTGCAGATAAAATCCGTAATATTCATATTAACCCCAAGCATAAACGTATTGCAGCTATTGTTTGCGGCTGCCTTTTTGCTGTTCTCCTTATCGGCGGATATATTGCTTATAGCAAGCGCCAGGCTTTTTTGGACCATGCAATAGCCAAAGCAAAGGCCAAAGCAAAAAAGGATTATAATTTGGATATCGAAATTGGCTCAGCCGGTTTTACCGGGCTAAGTACCGTGTCTCTTTCTGATATCACCATCGTGCCCCTGCAACGCGACAGTTTGTTAAGCATTAAAAAATTTGAGGTTAGCGTTAAATTGTTACCGCTGTTGTTTGGCAATGTGAAACTGGCTGATGTAACGCTGCAAAACGGCCATCTGAATTTAACCGACAAAAATCACATCAAGAACTTCGACTTCCTGTTTAAAAAGAAGAAAGATACAACGGCAAGTACTTCGAAGGTTGATTTGGCTGAATTATCAAAAAGTCTTATTAACCAGGTGCTGTATAAAATACCCGATAACCTTACGCTAAGCAATTTCCTGGTTTCGTTTAGTAATGATAGTGCGAGTTTTAAACTGCTTACCCAAACAGCACTTATAAAAAACGGGCACTTAACCTCAACCATTAATGTAAACAATGGCCAGGCAACCTGGCATGTTGAGGGCCGCATGCACCCGTCTGACAAGGATATTGATGTGCGCCTGTATGCCGATGGTAAAAAAGTAGAATTGCCCTATATAGAAAAGCGTTTCAAATTAAAAGTAAACTTCGATACGATAACTACCCGCTTAAGTAAAGTGGAAAGCAGCGGCGGCGAAACCCGCATTTACGCCTCCTGGGGCGTGCGCAACCTGCTGGTACATCAGCCGGGCCTATCTGCTACCGATATTATCGTACCCAACGCCGGCATTGATGCCAATGTGTTTGTGGGCGAAAACTATGTTTCTGTTGATAGTTCATCGGTTATCTATCTTAAAAAAATAACCGCCCATCCTTTTATTAAGTATACGCTTAACCCGGTTAAAATTTATGAATTAAAGATAAATACCGGCTGGCTGGATGCACAGGATTTGTTTAGCTCCTTCCCCTCGGGTGTTTTTGATTCGCTGGAGGGAATGCAGGTTGCAGGCAAGTTAAACTACAGTTTGAATGTGTTTTTAGATGCTGCCCATCCCGATGATTGTGTATTTGATTCGCGCCTGCAAAAGGACGATTTCAGGATCATCAGTTATGGAAAAACTAACCTTACCAAGTTAAATAGCCCGTTTACTTATACCCCTTATGAGTTTGGCAAACCGATGCCATCAAGGCGTATAGGTCCCGAAAATCCTTATTTTACGCCAATTGATGACATATCCCCCTATTTAAAAGGCGCCGTAATGACGGCCGAAGATCCTTCGTTTTACCGCAATCATGGTTTTGTGGAAGAATCGTTGCGCAAATCGTTAGCTACTGATTTTAAGGAGAAAAAGTTTAAACGCGGCGGCAGCACCATATCTATGCAGCTGGTAAAAAATGCTTTTTTAAGCAGGCAAAAAACGCTGGCCCGCAAAATTGAAGAGATACTGATTGTCTGGATGATTGAAAACAACCAGGTAATGACCAAGGACCGTATGCTGGAAGTGTACTTCAACATTATTGAATGGGGCAATAATGTGTACGGTATTGGCGAGGCTTCACGCTATTATTTTGATAAAACACCTGCCGAGCTTACCGTGGGCGAAAGCATTTACCTGGCCAGCATAGTGCCACATCCCAAAACCGGGCTTTACTCATTTCTTCCGGATGGCTCGTTACGGCCATACCTGGCAGGGTACTTTAACCTGATTGGTAACTTAATGGCGGGCCATGGGCAGGCCCAGCGCGATAGCAGCGGATATGGTTTTGATGCCGTTAGGCTTAAAGCGAGCCTGCGCCGCGAGGTTGCTCCGGTTAGCACCACAGTGGCCGATAGCCTGATGAAACAAAATGACAATGATGACGACGCCCTGCCTGCAGTAGCCGTGCCCGAAAAAAAGCCTAATTTTTTCCAGCGTTTGTTCGGCAAAAAAGATACCACCGCTACCGCAGCCAAAAAAGAGGAGCCTGCAGTTATGGATCCTAAAGCAAAGCTAAAAGCAGAAATAGAAAAACTAAGGGCCGACGAAAAGAATAAGGAATTATTGATAGATACTACAGGTAAAACCCGTAAAGATATCCGCCAGGAAAGGCGAAGGCTGCGTAATGAAGAAAAGGACCAGGAGAAGGCGTTGAAGGATGCAGTTCATAGTTGATAGGAGTTCATAGGTGATGGTTCATAGTTCATAGCCGAAGCTGCTGTGAACGATGAACCGTTATCTATGAACCAAATGCATTTTTCGGCCAGGAACTATCATCTATAAACCATGAACTCACCATCCATGAACTATGAACCCGAAGAAGATTTCCGGATAAACAGCTTCGATTTCAACACGTGTTCTTTCTTTTGTACTACCATGCCTTTTTTTTCAAGCTCGTCGAACAAAAGAGTGGCGGCTTTTATACCCATTTCGTAGGCGGGCTGGGTTATGGTTGATAGCGCAGGACAAAGTAAAGGGGCTATGCCGAGGCTGGAAAAACTGATAATTTTTAAATCGGCCGGTATGTTGATGTTAAGATCGTAACATACATAATAGGTGGCGAAAGCAAGGCGCTCAACCGAGCTGAAAATTCCGTCTGGCTTTATCTCTTGCAATATCTTTGTCAGGATGGTATAATTTATCTTTTCATCGTTGCTGCAATCAACAACCAGGTCATCATCAAAAGGGATTTGGTGTTTTTGCAAGGCATCAACATAACCCTGCATACGCACTTTACCAATTGAGATACTTTTGTTAACAACCAGGTAGGCAATTTTTTTACAGCCGGTTTCTATCAAATGTTCGGTGGCGGCAAAGCTGCTTTCATAGTCATTAGTAGTAACTTTTGCAGCTTCGATATCTTCATACACACGATCGAAAAATACTACGGGTACATTTTTTTGTTCGAGCTTGCGCAGATAGTTGTGATCACTGGCTTCGCCTGATACCGACATGATGATACCATCAACCTTGCCATTGTTTAAATAGTTTACAAACGAAACTTCTTTTTCAAAAACATCGTCGGTACGGTATAATAAGATGTAAAACCCTTTTTTACGCGCTACTTCTTCGATGCCGTTTATGGCCTGCGAGAAAAAATCATTGGCAATTTCGGGAACAATAACAGCAAGCGTGCGGCTCTTTTTATCGCGCAGGTTGCTGGCGTAATGGTTGGGCAAAAAATTATGCTCGCGTGCAAAGGCCAGTATTCGCTCCTTAGTGTCCTTATTAATATCATGACTGCCGTTAAATGCCCTTGAAATGGTGGAGGTGGAGATTTTTAATTCTTTAGCCAGTTTTTTGATATTAATATTATCCATTTATGTATAATGTTGGTTCTATAACGGATTGTATGGGCATTAAACGAAAGGTAATTTATACTTTGTATGTTTAATTTTACCACAGAGATCACAAAGAATGCACCGGGTTCACAGAGTTTTTGATGGTAACATGCCGACTTATTAAATGCTCACTACCCATTTTTTTCTATTCTCCGTGTGCTTTGCGCCTCCCCTATGATCTCTGTGGTTAATTCCTCCAACATAAAGTCTCATAGAGCCATAATGTTTTTGTAGTTCCCTTTCCAAATGTAACAAATTAGGTTATTGTTTTAAATCAATTTAATTATTCACAGAAATATAATACTAACCGGTAAAAGCTCAATTATAAGCAGTTATATTTTAAAACTTTAACAAATGGCATGTGCTTTGTACTATAGACACCATCTATAATATGAAAAACAAAAAATGATACAGAAAAAAATATTAATTGTAGATGATAATAAGCTGATGGTGGAGGTAATGACCTACATTTTAATAAATAACGGATACGAGGTGACTTCGTTAACAAACGGAAATGAAGTGTTTAATAATATAAAAGCAATCCATCCCGACCTGGTAATACTGGATGAAATGTTACCCGGAATGGATGGTGCCGAGATATGTAAATTATTAAAATTAAACAAAGCTACCAGCAGTCTTCCGGTTATCATTTGTTCGGGCGATGATTCTTTTGATGAATCGCCGAACCAAAAAGGCGCGCCCGACGATGTATTGCACAAACCGTTTGATATTGGCTGTTTAATAGAAACAATAGAGCATAGGTTAGCAGCGTAAAAGTCGGTAGTCTTGAGTCTTAAGTCGAAAGCGTTTAAGAGATACAGGCGGCTTTACACTCAAGCCTTTGTACTTACCTAAACAGGTGGCATAAACTCAAGTCTCTTTTTAAAATACGCATCCCAGCTTTCCTGCTGCTCGCGGTTGAGCATGTGGTTGGTATCAGCATCATAATCGTGATTAAGTTGCTTGTACTTGGCATCAATACGATCAAAAATAGCTTTAGCCTGGTATTGGTAATCGTCGTAAAAAACAGTTTTACTAACCGCCCGCAGCAATTCCTGCTGCTCCATAAAGGCGATGATATAATGCCCCTGTTCGTGTTTTAATACTTCAGTCAACATCTCGTCCGACGTTATCCGGCGCTTATCCATCCACGATTTGTCGGAGTTTAAGGTCAGTTCGATATCAAAATCCAATAAATAATATTCTTTCTCGCGCCGTGCTTTGTAAGAAAAATGGATAGAGCAGTTGGTATAAGCAACGGTTGCGCTATTTTGGCGGGGAGTGCCCTGAAAATCGTTAATAGTTAGTTGGCGGTAAGGTTGTGCCCGAGCCGCCAAACTAACAAATAAACTCAGCGCCACAGCGCCAATCAACCTCACTAATCTAAATTTCGTCATAAAAAATCAAAAATTTTACTTTTTGACTCCGCCGGCATTGATTTGGTTTAATGCCATCATTTCTTTCATTGTTTTTTGCATGGCGTCGGTCGATCCATCGAGGAATAACACGTTACCGTCCGAGTGTTCGGCAAAATGCTTGATAGATTCTGTCCACATGGTAAATAAAATTACCGAGGTATCCATATTAGCATCTTTCATTTCCTTAGCAGCTACCGACATACCCTTGGCCACTTCCTCGCGGAACAAAGCCACACCCTGTCCGCGAAGTTGCGATGCCTGGCGTTCGGCTTCTGCCGATATTTTGATGGCATTACCTTCTGCTTCAGCAGCTTTGGTTTTGGTAATTAATAGGGCCTGTCCTTCATTTTCTGCGGCGGCTTTCAGGTTGTTGGACGCAACCACCTGGCTCATCGATTTCATGATCACCTCATCAAAGGTGATATCATTTAACTGCAAATCTTGTAAATGATAGCCCCAGCCTTCCAGTATAACATCCAGTTGCTCCTTCACATGTTCTACAATATCGCGCCTTAAGATCAATACTTCCGACTGCCTTTTAGTAGCAACAAAAGCACGGATGGAGCCTTCAACTGTACGGATAAGCGCCTGCATCAGGTTGCGGTCGTCAACAAACTTAAAAGCCACGTTTTTGATGGTTTCTTCCTGCTGATCAAGTACCGAATACAGCAGCATGGCCTTAAAGTAAACATTAGCCTGATCAAATGTTACCGCCTGGAACTCGAGTTCGACAGAACGATTTTGAATGGAAATTTTTGAATAGATGTTTTCGATAAACGGAATTTTAATATTCAGACCCGGTGTAAGGATGCGGCGGTACTTGCCAAAAACTGTAATTACAACAATAGTGCCCTGTTTTACAGACACGAATGATGAAAATAATATCACCAGGAAAATAAAAATAAAAATAAAAAAGCCAATTTCGGGTGTCATAGTGAATATAATTAATTATCTAAATGTATGATTTAATTATTGGTGTGCAATTTGTTTTATATAAAAAGCTGAAAAAAATCAGCGCACAAATATTATGAATTTAAAACGCGTTTTTGGAGCCATACTAACCCTGCTGGGTGTAGCCGGGTTAATTTATACAGGGGTCAACATTATCGACCACGATAGCCGCTTTACAACACTTACGGTAGTAGCGGTTATAGGTATTATGTTTTTCTTTACCGGTATTAGTTTGATAAGAACTACTACAGATGAGGTAAAATAGGGGAAGCGATAAATTCCCTTTTTGCGATCTTGAGCAAAGCGAAGGATTTTCTACAATATACTTGGCGCCTTATATAGGTGGCTATTACCGGGCCGGGAAAATCCGTTCGCTTTACTCAACTTACTAACCCATATTTGAGCGTGGGGCTTAAACAGGTAATTGAATAATAAACTCTGAACCTTCGCCCTCGGTACTGTTAACTTGTAAACTTCCACCATGGCCTTTCACCACCATGTCGTAAGTTAATGATAAACCCAAACCGGTGCCCTCGCCTGCAGGTTTGGTTGTAAAAAACGGTTGCATAATTTTATCTTTTATAGCATCCGGAATACCGATGCCATTATCCTTTACCCTAATAACCAGTTGTCCATTTTCGGTTGATGTACTTACCGATACTTCGGGTTTAAAATCCGTTCCGGCGGCTTTCTGCTTTTGGTCTACCGCGTAAAAAGCATTGTTAAACAAGTTGAGCAGTACCCGGCCAATATCCTGTTGTACAATATTTATTGCCGGCAAATGAGGGTCAAAATTGGTGACCATCCCGGCGTTAAACAACTTGTCTTTAGCGCGCAATCCCTGATATGATAACTTGAAAAACTCATTAGCCAGTACATTGATATTGGTTAGTTGCCGCTCGCCGGTGCTGGTTCGGCTGTGTTGCAGCATACCTTTTACAATAAAGTCGGCGCGTTTGCCGTGCTGGTTTATTTTTTCGAGATTCTGGCTTAAATCACCGGCTATGGCAATTACTTCGTCGTTGTGACCTGCTTTTGCTTCGTCTGTAAGCTCCTCCAGCAATTCGATGCTTACCTCCGAAAAATTGTTTACAAAATTCAACGGGTTTTGGATTTCGTGGGCAATGCCTGCCGTAAGTTCGCCCAGCGAGGCCATCTTTTCGGATTGAATAAGCTGGGATTGAGTTTGTTTTAAATGCGTGAGCGAGTGGCTTAATTCATTGGTGCGCAACTCAACCTGTTTTTCGAGCGATTCGTTTTGCGTGGCCAATATTTGCAGCTTTTCCAACTCCTGCGCCCGATTTTTTTCTGAAAGATTTTTTACCGCCACCAATTGTTGTTTCAACGAAATATGACTTAGGGCAAATTCGTGTGCCAACAAAAGCGAAATAACAATTGCCGGGGTTAAAAAGGCTAAATCAACCTCCACCAAACTGTAAATAACCGGTTGCTGGTAGAAATAATCGATATAACTAAAGGAGCAAAAGAAAATCAGGGCGATGGATTGCCCAAATAAAAACAGCACCGCACCCGGTTGTTTCCGCTTCAGGGCGATTACACTTACCCGGATAATTTCGATATGCACCAAAACACCCGAAAGATTTAACATAATTTCTCTCGGTCCATAATTTCGCCAAAACTGAACCGGGATAGTGACCGCCAGGAACAGGATCAACAGCCAGAATAAAAACCTCCGGGGGCGTTTACAAATGTCATACACCGTGAGCAACAAAAAGCCGGATGCTATGGGTGCCGAAATATAAAAAATGGAGTCAAAAACTACTTTTGAGTTTGCGCTAAACAGGGTGCCCAGCATTGCGTTTGAGAAAACACAGGATTGGAAAAGCGCATACATAGAAAGGTAAAGGTTTATTTTACCGGATGGATAATTCAAATAAACTAAAAGGTGTACAATCCCTAACAGGATAAATACACCAAACATAAAGGAGCGGTGCGTATAAAAATCGAAGTAATCGGCAAAATTACCCCATGCAATTGACGGCCAGCTAAGTAATATTTCAAAAGCGTTTTGACCAGTGCCTATATATACGTTTTTGTGCGTATAAGAATAGCGAATGGCTAATACCTGGCCTGGATTATTGCTTAATTGAACAGTGAGTGGCTGCCCGCGCGGGTCGTATACCTGTTCCTCGTTTTCGTTACCGCTTACACGGCCATACTCCCTTATTAATACGCCGTTTAAATAAATTTGTGATGCGCCGATTTGGTTTATAGAAAAAGCAACTGTTTTACCTTGCAGCGTTTTGCCTACTTCAAACTTTAACCTGAACCAGCCTATTTTTGCTTGCCGTACGTTGGATAAATCATCAATTGGTGTTGCCGGTTTTATGTCCTGCCAGCCGTTGTCGTTATACATCGGCGCGGCCCATTTGCTGCTATCGCCCGCATGGAATTTCCACCCGCTTTTAAGGGCGATACCTTGTTGGGGTAACTGATTAATAACAATAGCTAAACTTTGTTTAACTGCAAAGCAGGCAGTGGCGGCAAAAAACAAATAAAGGATAAGGAATATTTTTTTCATAGCATAGGATAGCGGCGTCCTAATTTATGCATAAAATATGGTTCATTTTCAGCTATTTATGATAGTATACTTATTTTATTGGCAATTGAATAATAAACTCCGATCCTTCGCCTTCAATACTGGTAACCTGAATATTCCCTCCATGGCCTTTTACCACCATGTCATAAGTTA
>JABDBM010000003.1:28322-112607 GCA_013288685.1 Bacteroidota bacterium
TATTGGCAATTGAATAATAAACTCCGATCCTTCGCCTTCAATACTGGTAACCTGAATATTCCCTCCATGGCCTTTTACCACCATGTCATAAGTTAATGACAGGCCCAGGCCCGTACCCTCGCCGGTAGGTTTGGTGGTGAAAAATGGTTGCATAATTTTGTCTTTAATGGCGATATTCATTTTAATTTATCAAATCAATTTCCTTTTTAAAGAGCCATCGGCTCGAACAATTTTGTAGCAACGGGTTTCAACCCGTTGTTGGTGATATGACAGATGTATGAGTGCCATAGGCACGAAACATATAATTAAATTAAATCCTGGAAAATATATTGTTCGTCATAATCTATTTCAAACTTTTTTAAAAGCCCCAGATATTCCTCCCTAAATGTTTGCTTTTGGTGATGCAAACTCTGGTTCAGGACGTACTGATAAACTTTATCAACCTGCGATTGGCTGTAAGAAAATACACCATAACCTTCCTGCCATTCAAACCGCTTTGGGGTTAATGAGTGATCGTTAATATATTTTGATGATTTTGCTTTCACAGTTTTCATTAGGTCAGAAACAGAAACAACCGGTTTTAGGCCCAAAAAGCAATGTACGTGATCTTCTACGCCATTTACAATAATGGTTTTGCAATTGGCATCGTTAATTAAATTGCCTATTACGCCGAAGAGTTGTGATTGCCAGTCTTTTTCAATTACGGCTTCGCGATATTTAACCGCGAAAATTGTTTGCAGGTAAATTTGGTGATAGGTGTTTGCCATTTTCTATATCATTAAAGTTTGCTATTTATATGGGTCGAGCCTACGGCTCTTATTCCTTCTCTTTCCATTTTTCAACGGATTAAAATCCGTTGCTACAATATTTGTCGAGGCTACGCCTCTGGTTATGGTTAATCTACTCTATTGGCAATTGAATAATAAACTCCGATCCTTCGCCTTCAATACTGGTAACCTGAATATTCCCTCCATGGCCTTTTACCACCATGTCATAAGTTAATGACAGGCCCAGGCCTGTACCCTCACCGGTAGGTTTGGTAGTGAAAAATGGTTGCATAATTTTGTCTTTAATGGCATCGGGAATACCGATGCCGTTATCTTTTACCGAGATCAGGATGTTTTCATTTTCGATGGATGTGCTAACTTCAACCGCCGGCTTATAAACGCTACCTGCTTTTTTTTGCTTTTGCTGTACAGCATAAAAAGCGTTGTTAAATAGGTTAAGCATCACCCTGCCTATGTCCTGCGGAATGATATTAACCAGCGGCAGGCTTTCATCAAAATGAGTAATCAGTTCGGCGTTAAAGCTTTTATCCTTTGCGCGCAGGCCATGATAGGCCAGGCGGAGGTATTCATCGGCTAATTTGTTGATATCCGTTGCCTCTTTAGTTCCTGAGCCGGCTTTGGAATGTTCCAGCATCCCTTTTACAATACTGTCCGCCCGTTTGCCGTGAGTGTTTATTTTTTCCAGGCTTTGATCCAAATCACCGGCTATTGCCAATACATCTTCGGTGTTACCGGCCGAGAGTTCGTCTTTCAACTCGGTTAGTAATTCGCGACTTACTTCAGAAAAGTTGTTTATGAAGTTCAGCGGGTTCTGTATCTCGTGCGCTATACCTGCTGTTAACTCGCCCAGCGAGGCCATTTTTTCGGTTTGGATGAGCTGGGTTTGGGTGGCTTTAAGACTTGCCAGTGATTGACTCAGTTCTGCCGTGCGTTCAATAACCTGCTCTTCCAGTATTGTATTTTGTTGGGCCAGCATCTGTTGCTTTTCTAACTGGAACTGCATGTTTTGATGAGACAGTTCCTGAACTTCAACCAGCTTTATCTCGAGCGAACGATAAGTAATAGCCGTTCTTATCGCCAGGAAAACGGTCATCCCAATGGGCAGGCTAATTAACGAAAGCACAAAAAGAGCTTCGCCCCAATTACCCGGAATTAAATTTGCTACTACCAATAATGACAGGAACAGGAAACTACCCGCTACCACAAATAGGGCGCCTCTTTTTTTATGCTTTAAAGCCCATATACCAACCCGTAAACATTCGGTAGCATTAACCAACGGTGTTATATAAAATAAAAGGCGAAAGGCATAAGTAGTATTTATCCAGATAACAGGAATGGTAAGTGCCGAAAACGTTAAAATTACTTTAATGGCCACCCGGTTGCGGTAATCAAACAGCTCGTAAATAGTTAATGGCAAAAAAACAAAACCGATAAAGCCTACGGTTGCTATCGTGCTAAGCCAAAATGTAATTAATGCTGAATGTTGGTTAGTAACCGCAAAATTGGTATAAGTGGCGAAAAGCAGGATGAAGGTGATAAAGGCATAGTACAAGTGTGCCTTTTGCTTGCGGTAATAGAGGTATGAGGCCAGATGCGTAATGGTAAGGATAAAAAACATCCCTATCAGCAATAAATTGTGACCCATCGATTGATTTTCGGTATCGGCTGTTTCTGCGTAGTTAATTTCGGCGTTGCCTTGGGTATTAATTACCAGGTTAAAAGCATAAGCGCTGTTGCCAAGGTCCTGGTATTTTAAGAGGTATTTACAGGCTGCGAAATGAACCGCGATCAAATGTTTACCGGCAGATAGCTTTACCGGTAATGGGAAGCCATGAGGATTGTATGGATTTACCTGGTGGGCAATGGTGCCATAAGTTTTTATCAACTTGCCATCAAGGTATATCTCCGAAGCAACGTTTTGCTCAATCATGAATGCAAAATCGGTTGTTTTTAAGCTGTCGCCGATGATTAGGTGAAGCCGCAGCCAAAAATTATCACCTTTATTATTCAATATAACCGCGTTTGAAGCCGGGTCAAAATCGGTCCATCGCTTATCATCAAGGCCAGGCATCGCCCAACGCGGATTATTCCCGGCGTGTATTTTCCATCCGGTTGGTATGGTATCCATTAGGGGCTGCTTTTCCAGCTTAAAAACCGTATCCGGAGTTGCCCGCGCCATGGCGTTTACCCATAATATCAGCAATATTAATAACGTAGTACATGTTTTTTTCATCCGGCTTAATTTAAAGGTAATGTTATAATACAACAAGTAAACGCGCCCTCTTTAGTATCGACTGTGATACTTCCGCCATGCCCCTTCACCACCATATCATAAGTTAAGCTCAGCCCCAATCCGGTGCCTTCACCAGTTGGCTTCGTGGTAAAAAACGGCTGCATAATTTTATCTTTAATGGCCTCAGGTATCCCTATACCATTATCTCTCACTTTAAGAATCACGTGCCCGTTGTCGGTCGAGGTGCTTACCGAAACTTCCGGCTTATAATCATCGCCCGCTGTTTTCGCTTTTTGATTTACCGCATAAAAAGCGTTGTTAAACAGGTTGAGCATTACCCGGCCAATATCCTGGGCTACTACCTCTGCTTTTGGCAAATCGGGATCAAAATCCGTCACCATTTCGGCGTTAAAACTTTTGTCTTTGGCGCGCAAGCCATGATACGACAGGCGCATAAACTCGTCAGCGAGGGAGTTGATATTGGTGAGCAGCTTTTCGCCGCCCGCAGTGCGGCTGTGTTGCAACATCCCTTTTACAATGCTATCGGCACGTTTGCCGTGATGGTTTATTTTTTCTTCGTTTTGTTTAATATCGGCAGCTATAGCTAAAGCCTCTTCGATATTGCCTGCTTTTAATTCGTCCTCAAGTTCATCAATCATCTCCCGGTTCACTTCCGAAAAATTATTGACGAAGTTTAGCGGGTTCTGTATTTCGTGTGCAATGCCTGCGGTAAGCTCGCCGAGCGAAGCCATTTTTTCGGATTGTACGAGTTTGGTTTGAGCGGCCTTTAGGTCGGTTAATGTGTGTTCTACCTGCTGTTTAGCTAATTCAAGTTTATTAAAATCCTCGTAGCGGGCGTAAGCGGTGGAGAAGGCATCGGCCAGGGATTGCACCAGGTCCTTTTCGTCGACGGTTAGTGGCGCCGAATTGCCCGCATATAACATGCCTTGTAAAAATGGAAAGAAATGCAGGTCGAGGGCGGTATCGGGTCGTTCGGTCACATATTTCCCCCTGGATTTTACTGTACCTTGCGACACCAGGTTTTTTGTATTAGCTGCAAATTCTTTGGTGCTCCAGTGGATAGCGGCCATTTGTTTTTTGCGCCAGGCTGACAATACTTCGCGGCCGATGCCCTCGGCATCAAAAGTTAAGTCGAAAGCGGCCAGGGCTTTACCATCGGGGGTGGATAGATGGGTATGGATCAGTTCCGCCTTGTCATCCACAATAAATACCCCGCAGCGGATAAACGGTATGCCTAATATGGTCAGTTCGTTCCAAATCAGTGGGGTGATTCGCTCCAGGTCCTTAGTGGTACGCATCGAGGCTATTTCGCCGCGCACACGGTCCAACGAAGCTTGTTTAATTGCTTCGCGCAGTTGTTGTTCTGCCTGTTTCAGGTCGTTGAAACGTGTATAGGTGAAGTCAAAAACATTTGCAAAACGTTTTATTATTGTTTTTGCTTCGGTAGTAAAGGGGGCATCGCGGAAAGCATATAAGTTGCCCGACTGAAATGTGGCGACATAATAATATTGTTTATAATCTGCACTGTTCGCCACAATTAACTGTGAACCAGGCAATTTAAAATTTGTGCCGGTAAGCGCTTTATAAAAATCATTCAGGTCTTCCCCCTGCAATACATAATCGCCATCTTCGTCCTGATTTGCCCAAACATCAAATGCATGCTTTAATAAAGGATGGATATCCATCGGTTCGTCGCCGGATACCTGTACTACCGTTTCGTCTTCTGATTTCGTAGTTGTCCAGACATTGGCGCTGCATTTTTCTTTATCAAGGATACCAATTCCGCATCTTAGCGTTCCAAGATTTAGTTTATCCATTTCTTCAAAAATAATGGCAACCGCATGTGCAAGGTCATCGCTTTTTAGCATGGCCATGGTACGTGCGCGCACCCGCTCCAATGCCAGTTCAATTTGCGCTTCGCGCGATTGGGCTTCTGCCCTTTGCAGATCGAGGAAACGAGTGTAGGTTTGATCGAATACGGCTGCAAATCTTTTTTGGGCCTCAATTATTTCACCCGATATATTTTTATCGAAAGAAAAGGACAGCCATCCTTTTGAAAAGAAGCTAATATGGACAATCCACTGGTCTTCGGGGAAACTTATTTTGGTTTCCAAAAAGCTATTGCGCAACTCGTTATAGTCTTTTAGCTCCTGCCTCTCAAACTTCACGGTTAATGATTTGCGTTTTGCTTTCCATGCAGCAACTGCTTTAGCCATCAAATAACGGTCATTAATTGGCACATTAAGCGTGTGCAACAAATGGCTGCCATGCACGGTTGTAGATAATTCCACGAATCCTGTTTCCTCATTAACTATTGCAATGGAGTTTTGTATAGCCTCCTCGCCCAACTCTTTCACTTGGTGAAAAAGCAAGGCAGATGTTTCGGGCAGCTCTTCGCTGTGCTGCATGGCCATAGTACGGGCGCGCACCCGCTCCAAAGCCAGCTGAATTTGTGATTCGCGGGCTTGTTCTTCTGCCTTTTGCAGATCGAGGAAGCGGGTGTATGATTGCTGAAAAACCGCCCCAAAGCGTTTAAATATGTCGTGGTATGCGGGAAGTGCCTCTTTGGTGATGATAAACAGGCAGCCCTGCGAAAAGAACATTACATGATTAAAAATCTCCTTTGCCTGCTGCGGTAATACAACATCTCTTACCGGAACACTTGCGACCTTAGCCAGGTAGCCCAAATGTTCTTTAAGCGCATCGCCTTCCAGGTGGGTTATCATAAAGGTTTCGCCGTCTTTCCAGCCTTTATAAATGGCTTTATACGCCGGCACTTCGTCATAACGCACCGTAAACGATTGTGGGATGATCTCGCCGTTGGTTTCGGTGATCCATTGTTCGCCCATGGACTCATTGTCGGCAAAAGTTACGATGCCGCAGGTGCGTATTTGTTCAGTTTTTATACCTAAGCCCAGCAGTTGTTTAAACAGGAGGGAAACGGTTTCGGCCAGTTCCCCGCTTTTTTGCATGGCCATTGTCCGGGCCCTGATCCGCTCCAGTGCTAATTGAACTTGAGACTCCCTTGCCTGTGCTTCTGCATTTTTCAGGTCGTAAAAACGGGTGTAGGTTTGATCGAACACTTTAGCAAACCGGCTCAAAATTTCTAATTTCTCTTCTGATAAAGGTTGAAGGCCATCCACCTGTAAACCGCCAAAATTGCTGAACGAGAAAGATAAAACGGCACGCTCTGAGGCCCTCATTGCTGCCTTTACCACTTCGGGGGTATCTTTTGTTTCGGGCAAACTCAATACGTGTTCGGTTAAAGAATGCTTTTCTTCACCTTTCAATTCGTACACCCATTGAGGCTTTCTTTCCTTCCATGCTTTTATTAACGCGTTAAAATAAGGGTGATCATGATGTGGCATGTGATAACATGAAGCCCCTGCTTCCGGATTTGCCATCCAAGTTTGTGCCGATAATGTATCCGGATCAATAATCCAGATGAGGCAGCCGGTTGGTGAAAAATTAAGCTTTGTAAGCTCCGTTAATACTGTACTGACAACACCGGCCAGTTCGTCGGAATTTTGCATGGCCATAGCCCCCGACCGCACACGCTCAAGTGCAGCTTCTATCAGCGCCTCGGCTTTCTGCTCCTCAATTTCTGCGTTTTGCTTTTGCAACAACACAAACGCTCTTTTCCGTTGCAAGCTATTCCGCAGTTGAAGAAACCCGCCTACCGCGAAAACCAGTACGGTAAAAATCAGGGCGTATATTCTTAACCTGGCATGATAAGCAGCTTCGGCAGCCTGTATTTCATTTTGACGAAGAAATTCGTCGGTAGTGAGGTTTTCCAACTCTCCTGATTTAGCCGCATTGTACAGGCTATCCTTTACTGCACCGGCTAATTTCAGGTATTTAAAAGCGCTGTCGGGCTGATGTTTGGCTTCATACATGCGGGCCAATAGTTCCGTCCCTTCGAATACAGATTTGTTGAATGAAGCCTTTTTGGCAGCATTAAGCCCTTCGTGCAGATAATAGAAACCGGAATCGGGTTTGCCGGTTTGGTTGTAATATCTGGCCAAACGAATACCATTCATGCTTGCATCCCTGAAGTCGGCAATTTTTTTATCGATTGCGTATGCCCGGAGATATAATTCCAGTGCTTTTTTGTAATTTTTCAGTTTAAAATACACATCTCCCATTGTGCCAAGAATATAACCCAAATAGAGGCCGCGAAGATTTTTTTCGGAGTTATGGGCCGCTATTTTAGAGTAATAAAGCGCTGAATCCAATAATCCGGTTTGATTATAAACAAAAGCCAAATTAAGAAAAACGGCATTCAGCGTCAGCATGTTATGCGAAGTATAAGCGAGTTGCCGCGCGCGCCGGTAATAAAAAAGCGCCTTAGGGAAATTTTGCTGCCCTTTGTAAATATTGCCAATAAGATTATAAGTACTAAAAAACGACAGGGTTTCTTTGCCGCTCTCGGTGGCCCTTAACGATTGAAAAGCCATATTCAGCGCGGCAGGGTAATTGCCCTTATTATAAAGGCCATAGGAAACAATGTTAAATCCCTGAGAAATTATGCGCTGATTATGATGTTGCCTGCCATATGCAATTAATTGCCGGGCATAATAAATGGAGCTGTCGGGGTAATTGGCAATATTCGGATTTGCCATTATATCGGGTATGGCAATTGTCGAGTCGGTTTCGAGGCTTAGTATCGTTTCCCTTAAACTACCGGTAGCTGGTTTTTGTGCTAAGGCATGGCTGAACGCAAATGCTAAATAAAAGAATAGTAATATTTTCTTCATGATCCGGATCAGTTTATGGGTAAGGTAATTATAAATTCCGAACCTTCATTCTCAGCACTGTTAACTTTTATACTTCCGCCGTGCCCTTTCACTACCATATCATAAGTTAATGACAAGCCCAAACCAGTACCTTCTCCCGTTGGCTTGGTGGTGAAAAATGGCTGCATGATTTTATCTTTTATTGCGTCGGGGATGCCGGTGCCATTATCGCGAACCCTAAACCCTCCGGCCCCCTGAAGGGGGAGGAAAAAAGTTTCGACAGATACTTCCGGCTTATAGTCGGGCCCTGCGGTTTTTGTCTTTTGGCCCACCGCATAAAGGGCATTGTTAAACAGGTTGAGCAGCACCCGGCTCAAATCCTGCGGTATTACATTTATAAGCGGCAATTTTTCATCAAAATGGGTTACAATACCGGCGCAAAACAATTTATCTTTTGCCCTGAAGCCGCTGTAGGCACGGCGTATCAGCTCATCGGCCATATTGTTAATATTAGTAAGTTCCCTGGTACCGCTGCCTGTTTTGCTATGCTGCAACATGCCTTTAACAATGTTATCAGCGCGTTTGCCATGCATGGTTATTTTTTGCTGATTACCTTTTATATCATCGGCTATAGCCAAAGCATCATCAATATGGCCACTTTGCAGTTCTTCTTTCATCTCGTCAATCAGTTCCAGGTTTACTTCCGAAAAATTATTGACAAAGTTTAGCGGGTTTTGAATTTCGTGTGCAATGCCCGATGTCAACTCGCCCAGCGAAGCCATTTTTTCGGATTGGATGAGCTGGTTTTGAGTGGTTTTTAAATCGGTAATGGTTTCGGCCAATTGATCGCGCTGGGCCAGTATTTCCTGCTCGTGTTCGCTAAGCTCTTTATTGGCAAGGCTTAGTTGTTTGGTGCGCAAATCAATTTTATCCTCGAGCAATTGGTTTTGGCGGATTAACCGGTACGAACGCCAGGCTATAACGCTATAAATTCCGGCCGCAAACAGCACTACGTAAATTGCCCACGCCCACCACCTTTCCCACCAGGGCGACCGGATAATAACCATAAAACTATCCCCATTGTTATCCCACACGCCATCACTATTACAGGCTTTTACACGAAACGTATAAGTACCCGGCGAAAGGTTGGTATAAGTGGCGCTGCGCTGGGTGCCTGCCGGTATCCATTTAGTGTCATAACCATCCAAGCGGTAAGCATACCTGTTTTGCGCCGGATTGGCATAATGCAGCGCCACGTAGCTAAAGGTAACTTTATTTTGATTCCAGGGCAATTCAATTTGTTTAAGGCCGTAGGTAATGCTGGTAGTTATGGTTTCGGCAGCGGAAGCCTGGTTGCTGTGCGCCAATTTTTCGATGTGGACAACCGGCGGATAAGGATTACCATCGAGGTCATCCAGATTGACCACCGTGATGCCATCGGTAAGAGCCATCACCATGGTCTCGTTTATCTGCACCAGGTTATAATCGTCTAAAATACTTTTACCAGGTACAATGGCTTTTACCGGATAGGTTTTTACCGATAAATCATTGGGGTTAACGCGGGTTAAGCCCCTCACGGAATTTACCCATAAAAAGCCTTTTTTATCTTCGTTTATCGACGTTACGGTGTTAAACAGCAAGCCATTATCTTCGTTTAAATGGCGGGTATAGTGCCCGCTTTTACGATCGAACTCGAACAATCCAGCCGGGTATGTGCCTACCCAAAGGCGACCTTTACTATCCTCAAAAACATGGCTGATACTGCCCACATGAATACGTCCGTCGAAATTGTAGGATTTAAAATGCCCGGTTTTGCGGTCGAACCGGTTTAGGCCGCCACCGGTGCCGCCTACCCAAATGGTGTTTTGTTTATCCTCATAAATGGTACATACGTTCCATGAATCCAATTTGTAGTCGCTTGTTCCTGCGGTGCCGTGATAATATGGATACCGCCTGAATTTGCGGGTTGCCGGATTAAAAGAACATAAGCCCCCTGTTTCGGTGCCAATCCAAACGATACCTGCATGGTCCTGAAACAGGTAGTTGATTTTATTCCCACTAATGGTGGTGGTATCATTTTCGACAGACGCATAACTTTGCAATTGGCGGCTGGCGGGGTTATATACCTGCATCCCATTCCGGTTGTTGAAATAAATTTGGCCATCCCTGGCTATCATTATTGCATCAAGGCCATTATCCGCAGACCTTTTGTTATAAATTTTCACGGGGTCGCCCATTCCGGGTTTCCATTTGTAAATGCCTGCGTTATTGCTGAACCAACAATAACCAGCTGTATCAACCGTAAGGTTATTGGTAATACCATAATGATCGGCACTCCCATCGCGTACCAAATATGGATAATTGTGAAAGGCGCTGGTTAGCATATTGAGTTTATCAATTCCGGTTTGGAGGTTCCCCGCCCACAAAATACCCGCTTTGTCGAAAAACAACTTATTGATATCATTCCAGCTTAATCCATCGGCTTGGTTAGGATTTTTAGTAAACCGCCGAAAAAGGTGTGTTTCGGGATCGAAACTCAGCAAACCTTTACCGCTTATAAACCATAAACGGCCGTTTTTTGCCTCTTTTATGTTGTAGATCTGATTTTTGCGAGCCTCTTTATCTGTATCGGCAGGTAAAAAGGCAGTAAATGTTTGTGTGCCGTTATTAAAAAGCAGCAAGCCGTTCTGCGTGGCAAACCATAAGCGATGCCTGCTATCTTCATAAAGGCTATTAATGGTATCGTTCGGGGCCGTTAGCCCCGGGTTAGTGAAGTGGCTAAAAACCTTTGCAGTGTTGGTGCGGGTATCGAAACGTTCGATGAAGGTTTGTTTTTTTATTGGATCGCCGATGTTTAACCATAACACACCCGGCTGCGAGGGCGCTTCGGCTATTTCACGTACAATTTTACCGGCGAGATTACCTTTTTTTGCGAGATATGGCGTAAAGGCATCTTGTTTGTCGTTATACAGGTACAGGCCGTTATTGGTGCCAATCCATAAAGGGTTTCCGGCTGCTGCCGATTGAAATATATTGCCGGCTGGGTTTAAATAATGCGCCCCCTTTTGCAGGGCATCAAAAAATGTAAATTGCTTATTGTTAACATTAAATTTAATGATCTGAAACTTCCCGACAGCGTTGCCATACCCCCATAAATTACCATTTTTATCGGCAAATTGCAGGTATAGCGACGACATGTCTTTTGGGTCGGTTCGCTCGGGGTAAGGATAGCCGGTAAAATTATCGGTACTGCGATTGTATTTAAACAAACCGGCAAGATGTACGCCAAACCAAAGATTTCCTCCGGTATCGGTAACCATCCTAACCACCGCATTTGATTGGCCGAGCCGGTAAACCTTTAGTTGGTAGCCATCATAGCGCGCCAGGCCCAATACAGTGCCAATCCAAATATACCCCTGATTATCCTGTTGTATAAATTGGGCTTGCGGATCGGGCAGGCCTTCTTTTTCGGCAAAATGGTCGAATTTTAGCTGCGCCGGCTGGCCCTTACTGTTTTGCAGGGCTGATAGGAGCAATATAAAAAGCAATATCCTCTTCATTATAAATTGCGCATCGGAATAAATTGCTTTAAGTAAGCATTTTATCCGGGTAAAAGCAAAAAAAGCACCTGATTAATATATAACCCGGTGCTTTTTATCGAAAAGTATAAGTCTCTTGTTTCTTAAACTACCACGCCTGTTTGCAGATTAACGGTATAAGTACTGCCGTTTATAACAACTTTAGCTAAATGATTTCCCAAAAATGTTATGGTACCCTGGTAATTCCATGATCCTTTGGGGCCGCTTCCCTGGGTAGTGAAAGTTGCCGAGCCGCTAACCACGTCGCCATCAACAGGACTGTAAATTACCGAACTAAGGGTATAACTGTAGCTTGCTGTGCCGGTAACTTTACTTGAACCCGAACCTGTTGAATAACTGGCACTTGAGCTTAGCGAACCGGTGAGCGACAAGTTGGCGTCATCAACGCCGGGTTGCGTGCTGGCAAGCGTTAGGTTTTCGGCAACTTTATAGGTAACCGATGTATCCGGAATTGATACCGAAATAGTCAGGTTATCTGTTGTGGTAAAGCCCGAAATAACATCGTTAACGCATTGAAATGCAAATTTAATGCTGCCGGCGTACGAAAACGACTCGTGGTTGTAACTTACCGAATAGCTAAGCGTAGTATCGATAACTAAACCACAATCCGGATTGTTTAGGCCCTGCAGTACTTTACCTTTAGTATGCACCGCAAATGCAGTTGGTGCAGACAAACCTTGCGAAAGATCGAAACCCAAATCGCCAAATAATGACTGATCCACGTTAAGCGCTACCTGTGCAGCAACCGTTTTTGGCGCAAGCGCCGGACCCGATGCATTGCTTGACGATTTTTTACACCCGGCATACATAACGATTATACCGGCCAATAAAACATAAATTGTTGTTTTTTTCATGATAAGGACCTATTTTAATTAGTACAAATATAATAATGATGTTTTTAATAAAAACAAGTTTACAGTAATTAATACATTTGTACATGACATATTTAAAGCAACAAACTAAAAAAGTATATCGTGCAAAGGTATTTGTACTGATGATGATGAGCCTCGCCTTATCAACCGGCTTACGGGCGCAGGATGACAAATCAAAAAGGCCAAGCCCGCCTGCTATGGCAACCGGTAAAATTGGAGGGGCTACGCTAAGTGTCGATTACAGCAGTCCATCGGTAAAAGGCAGGAAGATTTTTGGAGGCATACTGCCTTATGACAAACTTTGGAGAGCCGGCGCCAACGAGGCAACCATTTTTACAACCGATAAAGACATAAAGGTAGAAGGTACAACCTTGCCAGCGGGTAAATACAGCTTTTTTGCCACCCCCGGCAAGAAGAAATGGACCATCTTTTTCAACTCAGAAACCGGCCAGTGGGGCGATAAAAAAGGCGGTGCTGCCAATATGGATTCTACCAAAATCGTTTTAACTTTTGCCGTTAAGGTGAAGAAATTAAAAGACATACAAGAGAAAATGCAATACGATGTAACTGATAAAGGCCTCGAATTGCGCTGGGAGTATTCGGATGTGTTTATAAAGATTGAATAGGGAAAGTTAAAAGTAGCCCTTTCTTTTTATAATCATCATCATTCTGCCGGGTGTCCCCTCCAGATCGAGATATACCAGATATATCTCATTTTCGAAGCCGGCAAAACCGCCCATGTCATCCGCTTTAAGCGGCTGTAGCTTTAAGCCGGCTATAAAGTTAGCAGCAGTTAAAAAATACGAAGTAGGCATAAGTACCGACAGTACCTTAACCGTGCTGTCGGCTTTTACCTCTACACCAAGGTACACGGTGGAGTCGTTTGTGAAATTATACAACAGGATAGGCACGTAGTGGGTAACGTTTACAACGCCCGGCAAAAACACATCGAGGTTTGTTTTTGTAGCTAATTTTTGAATAGCTTCATTTAATTGCCCAACAAGGTTTTTATTTACTTCCATTGGTTGTTGTTGCGCAGTGGCACAATAGGAGCATGAAAGGATTGCGGCCGCTATAAGTGTTATTAATTTCATATAATTAATTTGTACTCAAGGTAGCAATCGAGGCGGCAATAAAAATGTGAGTTAAGTAGTATCACGGAATACGTGCTGTTTTTTCTCTATGAAACTTTTTAAAGAAGCAATTAACCACGGAGATCACAGAGGGGTCACAAAGCACACAGAGAATAGAGAAATAAGTGCTGAACGTATAATAAGTCGGCGTATTCCACCTCCGAAAAACTTTGTGCATTCTCTGTTTCTCGGCGGTAAAACTAAACAGATTTAATATCCCGGGTTCTGTTTTAGCTTTCCATTTGACGCTGTAATTTCGTTTTGCGGTATCGGGAACAATTCATTCCGGTTTGCCGTGAAATGGGCAGTAAAGTAAGTAGGACCGAAATTAACAACGGCGTTTTCATGCTGAATATAGGCGGTGAGCGTATTAACCATAAACCAGCTTCCTCCCGGACCGCCATATATTCCATCCCAGCGCTGCAGGTCAAAAAACCTGTGCCCTTCCATCCCAAGTTCCAGCATCCGCTCAAAATATACAGCTTTGCGTGCATAACTCATTCCGTTTGCGGCAAAACCGTACGCCGCATTATTGCCGGCAACGCCATATAAACCAACTTTGTAATTGGCCGCCGGGGTGGTAGTGTATCCGCCCATTGGGTTTGCAGGATCAATATAGGTGTGAACCCATCCTGCGGGGTTTGCCGCCCGCCTGCGAACCATGTTCACATAATCTTCGGCCTTTTGCAAACTCCCTACTTCTACCTCAACCTCGGCCGCCCAAAGCAACACATCGGCATAACGAATGGCATTATAGGAGTTTGATGTTGATTGATTAGTGGCCCATCCCCCATAAGCTTCGCTGGTAGTAGCCTGGGCGGCCTGGTAATACAGGGTCTTTAAATTAAAATAAGGCCCTGCTTCGTTTTGGTACCCTACCCAGCTATCACCGGGCGCGTTTCCCCAGTCAAGGCAAGGTATGCCACGGCGGCCAACCGTCCAGTCTAAGCGCGCATCAATCGTTACGGTAGTTGGGGTAAATGGCATTGAGCTGGTTAACCCCTGGTCATTTTTCAAGTCGCCGTTGTTATAGGTATCCAGCAAAGGCAAACCCGTAGTCGCGTCGGTTTTAAAAGCATTTACGAAGCTAAAAGAGGGTGTAAAGAAACCGCAGCAGATCGCCGGACCACCCTGTGGGAAATTTAGAATATCGCCGGGATTGCCATCATAACCACCAGATCCGTCATGTACCACAGCCTGTATAACAAATACACCTTCGGGGCCGTTTTTTTTCGAAGGGTTAAAATTATCGGCATAAGGTACCAGGGCATATTTAGCACCCTGTGAAGTTACGCCATTGGCAATCAAATCGCCGAGCAACGGTTTTGCCAGCGCATATTGATGATCAAACAACAAAGTCTTAGCCAAAAAAGCTTCGGCTGCATATTTATTGGGCCGGCCTATCAGCGCCTGCGTAACCGGCAAATGGTTCATTGCAAAAGTAAAATCAGCTTCAATTTGGGTCCAGATGGGGCCGTTATTACTCACTGTATTATACCCATTGCTATAAGCTGTTCCTGTATTGATATAGGGTACGTTTCTCCACAGTTTTGCGAGTTCAAGCTCATAAAAGCCTCGCAAAAAACGTGCTTCGGCGGTAATTTCATTTGCATAAGCAGCCGATATAGTTCCATTTATTATTAACGGGAGTGTTTGCAGAGCCTGGTTTGCGTAGTATATGCCTTGCATGTTAACGCTCCATTTGGCATCAAAATACTCATTGGTACTAATTGCTGTATACGAAGCTATATCCTCTGCCGGGGGCTGGTCGGTTTGAAATGATCCTTTATGAGCTTCGCCACCGGCTACGCTGCCGAAAATCCAATTATCCGTGCCGCTTTCCCAGGGGTAGGTTTTTTGCGCAGGATAAACACCATCTAAGCCTGCATACGCGTTCAACATTAAATTATCTACGATGGGTTTACCCACCGGAATTGCATTTAAAGCATTATTAAAGACAAGAGACCCGGGTTCATTATGATCAACAGGTTTGTTACAGGTGCAAAAAAACAAGGAAACTACCACAATACCGGCAAGAAAACTTTTGCTTTTCATCTCACATCTTTCATTTATTTAATATCCCGGATTTTGTTTAAGCTTTCCCGCCGAAGCCGTAATTTCATTTTGCGGTATCGGGAACAGTTCATTTCTGTTTGCTGTAAAATGGGCGCTGAAGTAAATAGGACCGAAGTTCTTAACTCCATTTTCATGTGCAATGTAGGCATTTAATATGCTGGCCATGTATCCGCTTCCTGCCGGTCCGCCGTAAATTCCGTCCCAGCGCTGCAGATCAAAAAACCGGTGCCCTTCCAGTCCCAGTTCAAGTGTACGTTCAAAATATACGGCTTTGCGTGCATAACTTTGGCCGTTGGCAACAAAACTACTTGCAGCATTATTACCGGCAGCGCCATATAAACCAACTTTGTAATTGGCAGCAGGGGTATTGGTGAAGCCGCCCATAGGGTTAGCGGGATCAATATATTTATGCACCCAGCCTGTGTGGTTTGCCGCACGGCTGCGCACCATATTCACATAATCTTCGGCCTTTTGCAAACTGCCTGCCTCCACCTCAACCTCCGCTGCCCAAAGCAGTACATCTGCGTAGCGGATGGCATTATAGCAGTTTGACGTTGACATATTAGCGCCCCATCCGGCGTAATCTTCGCTGGTAGTAGCCTTCGCTGCCTGGTAGTACAAGGTTTTTAAATTAAAATACGGACCGGCGTCTATTTGGTCATGCGCCCAGGTATCGCCGGGCGCGTTGCCCCAGTCTAAACAAGGTATGCCGCGGCGGCCAACCGTCCAGTCTAACCGTGCATCAAGCGTTCCGGTAGTTGGGGTAAATGGTGCAGATGCAGTTATGCCCTGGTCGTTTTTTACGTCGCCTTTGTTATAGTTATCCAGCAAGGGCAAACCGGTAGTTGGGTCTGTTTTAAAAGCATTTACGAAGCTAAACGAAGGCGAAAAAAAGCCACAGCACTGCGCCGGACCGCCAGTCGGGAAATTCAGTACATCGCCGGCGTTCCCGTCATAGCCGCCAGACCCGTCATGCACCACGGCCTGTATCACGAATACGCCTTCAGGGCCGTTTTGTTTCGAAGGGTTAAAATTGTCGGCATAAGGCACCAGGGCGTATTTCACCCCCTTTGATGTTTCGCCGTGGGCAATCAAATCTGCCAGCAATGGTTTTGCGAGCAAATATTGATGATCAAACAGTAAAGTCTTCGCTAAAAAAGCCTCCGCTGCAAATTTATTGGGCCTGCCAACAAGCGCTTGTGTAGACGGTAAATGAGTTCGGGCATAGTCAAAATCGGCTTCAATTTGGGTCCAGATGGGGCCATTGTTGGGCACGCCATTATATCCATTGTTATAAACGGCGCCCGAAGTAACATAGGGTGCATTCCTCCATAATTTAGCCATCTCAAACTCAAAAAAACCACGTAAAAAGCGGGCTTCCGAAGTAAGTTCGGCAGCATACGCAGCCGACACGGTGCCGTCTTTTAATACCGATAGCTGGTGAATAGCTTGGTTTGCATAATGTAAACCATCCATGTTGGCGCTCCATTTGGCATCAAAATAACTATTAGCGGTAGTAGTGGTAAACGTAGCAATTTCTCCTGCTTCGAGTTGGTCGTTTGGGTTTGATCCTTTATGAGCTTCGCCGCCGGCTACGCTGCCAAAAATCCAGTTATCCGAGCCGCTTGCCCATGGCGCTGTTGTTAGTGCCGGAGAAAAACCATCCAGCAATGCGTACGAATTGATGATTAAACTATCTACAACAGATTTATCAGTTGCATTTAAAGCGTTTATCCCGCCAAAAGAATGGGGGCCCATGCGTTCAGCAGGTTTGTTGCACGCGAAAAAACACATGGAAACTACTACAATGCCGGTGATAAAAAGTCTATTTTTCAATTGTAAAGGGTTTAGTATCGTTATTTTAATTTCATTAAGTGCCTGTAATGGCCGGTTAATCATCGCGATGCGGGGCCAAATTATTTTGCCGATACAAGGTAATAATAATATTAATAATATCCGGAATGGTATGAAAATTAATAGGTTAGTGCAAATTTTAATTTGGCTGCATTTCGTGCTCAATAATTGTTACCTGCCCGTCTGTACATGTTTCGGCAAAAACCGAAGCATCATTTACCTGGGGCCTATTCCATTTAAAGCAGGATTTGAAGGCGGTTAAAAGCCGGTGCCGGCTTGTTTCGTCTAAGCCGGGGTTTGCTCTCAAAAAGTCGCGCCTTATAGCAACCGCGGTTTCAGCGGAAGATACAGGAGTCCAACCGGGAGGCATTACAATGTACAATAGCTTATTTTTTATACCGGCTGCATTTTTAACATCCCGATAGAGCAACAGTATTTCCCCAAAATATAAATCCGAAAAATTGGTGACATCTAAGTCCCTGGTGATGCCGCAATCTGTTTCTACCTCTTTTTTAAGCGGTTGCAGCGTGCCAAATATCCAATCCCAAAGCGGCACAACGGTGGCAAAGTTTGTATCTACATATAATGGATTTTTTGCATGGTGCACCCTGTGGTGCGATGGTGTCACCAAAAGATGCTGCAACGGGCCTAACTTGCCGTTTTTTAAAGCGCCTTCGCTTACGTGGGTAAATATTCCCCATGCGCTGCTGATGGACATAATTACCAGCAACATAACCGGCGGAACACCCAACAACGCTAAAATAACTAAGTGAACAAAAGTAGAATAATAGCTTTCCGCAAAAAAATGAACCCAATTTACCGTCATATTTAATTCGGACGGAGAGTGATGCTGGCAATGAAGACACCATAAAAATCGCACCCTATGACAACTGAAGTGGAATATCCATGTGGCAAGCTCCCAGCATACATAAGCATAAATCCAGCTGTACCATTTTAAATTGATGGTGAACACCCCTATTTTTTGGATATGGGGCAGCCAAAGCCAAACTACATGGATCAAAATCAACTTCGGTAAAAGCTCAATGACTAACAAAGCCAAAAAAGATGGCTTGTAGTTTACTAATAAGTTTTTAAAAATGAGTTTATACTTTTGATAAGTGTTGGTATTGCCCCGTTCTTGTTTCCAAAGGCGGGTGATGAGCAACAGAATTTCCCATAAAACAAAAGTGGCGTTTAGCGCAACCATTATAGCCACGGCACTTTTGTAATACTCGTGGGTTGATATCGGGTTGATAATTGTGCCGAGATACCCCTTCCACTTTAACGAATCGTAAACATATCGCCAATAGTTGGCAATCAACTTACACGTGATATAACCAAACGCGAGTACAAAAACTACATTCTCAATTATTCTCCAATTTTTACCCGCCTTTTTAATAAAACTCATTCATTGGTTGTTAATACAGCAATACGATTTAATACGAAGGTAAATAAATTAAGTTGGCTGTATGTTGCTTTGCAAAGGAGAAAATTAACCACAGAGGTGACAGCGGCCGGTACAAAACACACAGCGAATAAAAAAAACGGGGGTTAGACATTTACTAATTCAGCGGGTTACCAGTAAGACTCCGTGTGCTCTGGTGCATTCCCTGTTTCTCTGCGGTAAAACTAAACTGTTAATAAAAAAACGTTGCCTGTTTTATTATATTTGAAAATTGACCTATTAATCCTCATCGAATGAAAAAGATAATCACTTTAACCATCGGCTTGTTTTTTAGCTTTTATGTGTCTGCACAGGAAGTATCAACGGATGTTTTTGTTGCAGCAACCCCCGCCGGCTCAACAAAGCTTACGGGCGACGCATTGTCGAAATATCTGCATAGTAATTTCAAAATAACCCTGGTGCCTTCCAATTATGAAACCACTTACCTTGCGGGCGGTGTAATCATTTGCTTTTGGGATTTGAAAGCCGACCCCGCTTACAAAAAAACGCTTGAAGAGGTGCAAACCAGGATGGATGCGTTCCTAAAAAAAAATAATACGTTTGTTAGTTCCGGTATCCAAACGGTACACAACACCCGTTTCCTGGTTTGGGAATACCATAACGACGACGAGGTTTATATCAGGTTTATGTCGGAATATAATAACAACAACCAAAGCATGGATGGCATTATTCAATTTAAAAAGCCTGATGAAGATAAAGCGCAACAGGCCTTGAAAGACCTTTTGGCAAGTATGCATTTTAAGGAATAGTTGCTGATCATTTATTATCTTTCATTTTACTTACCCATAAGTAAACCGACCATACGCAGGTAACACCAAACAGCACCAACACAGGAACATAGTATTGATGAATAAACGAATGGAAATAAGCGCCCACCAAAACATACGCAGAAGCGATACAAAGTTTTAAGACAACAAATTCGGCATTCGACCAACTGGTTTTGATTTTGAAAAAATTCATACCTCTCATTTTTGCATAAATATCCATATAAATAGGCTATGGTTTAATGATCGTTATCATCTTATTAGTTGATATAATGACACCGCCTTGCTGAGGTGCTATTTCGCGCAGTCCTTTGCGTGGCAGATGTGCATTGGTGGAGACTTTATTTTGATAATGCTGGCTAAGAACAAAGCGGGTAGATATATCTTACCTAAGTGGAATTACTTTTTGCAACGACTTTAGAGTAGGTACAACAGATACTAAAGGACTGGCATAAGGAGTAGGTTAGCCGGAACCGGGTTATCTACTTTTCAAAATCATTGCTGTAAATAGGTTTCCCGTCCGCAGTTTTTAGGTCAACAAAATCTACCTGGCATAATCCATTTGATATAAAACCGATCCCGGTGATCAGTCCGCAACTTTGATGATAAGCTGCGGTAAAAACCTCAACGTTGTTGATGCTGATGCTTGCTTTTTTGTTCTTCACTTTAAATTCAACATTTTGCCAGTCTTTCACGTTAAATCCCAGCGACGAAAAATCGGTGGTTTTACCATCCAAAGCGTTCTCGCCAAATTGCGCAGCGGCTATAGAAGTGCAGCCTTTCAGCGTACTTCTGAAATACATAAAATACCGCTGGCAAAACACCTCGCTCATTAAATACGGGCAGGCCTCGTTGTTTAGCGGATTAACCTTTATCCTGAATTTCAGCACAAAATTATCGCTGCTGCTGGCTATTTTCGACGGAAAATACGCCTGTATAATTACATTTTCCTTTTCTATATCAACCTTCCCGGTTATCAAATCAGCAGGGCTTAGTTGCATCGCTCCGTGCCTGATCCCGTTATTTGCCGGAAATAAATATTTAGGAATACTTTTGCGTACCCTTGGCATGGCATAAAAAAACCACCGGTCGGTTGGGATGCTTACCGGCAATTGTTTAATGATCTTGTTGTTGGCCATCAGTTTTGCGGTATGATAGCCGGGCTCGTAGTAAATATCGGTAAGGGTATAGCTGTGCTTAAATATTTTAACCCGCCGGCTTACATCCCACGATTGCTGGATGAAAAAACTATCGGCGTTTACCGAATCAATATTATACCTGAAGATGACGGTATTGGGCACATCGTTACCGGTTACTTTTACCGCCGAGAAATGGGCCTTATCGGCATTGCTTACCTCACGCGGGCCGGCATTCATTAAAACCACAACCGCCAGTATGGCCAGCAAGGTCAACCCTCCGAGTAACATGAAACCGGTGCGCCGGAATTTATTGGGTTTAGTAGCGGGACTGCCTTCATCCGGCACTTGTTCAGTGCTGATGCCCGTTGCGATATGATTAAGTTTAAAGCTTTGCCAGTTTTTATACCCGGCAGAAACCGCTACGGCATCCAGCGTGGCTATTTGCGGTAACCGGGAAAACTGCCCGTTCAATAAGCGCTTCACGGTAGACAGGCTTAGCAAAACCCCCGTTTTTTCGTGGATACGTTCGCATAAAAATTGCAGGTCGCGCTGCACCAAACTTTCGGGATGGGCAAAGCCCTCCTTTTGGCAAAGTACGGCCATGCAAATTTTTACCAACTGATGCTCATCAACACTGTTTGCCTGCATTTTGAAACTATTTGAACGGCTTTTGAAGGCGAAATTAAACAGGCCCCCACTAATTTTGATTCAGAAATTAAACGCCGCATACAAACTTAATCTTAAATCATAAAAAACAAATAAAATGAACAAGTTCTTCAAAACCGTACTTTTAACCTGGTTATTTGCGGGCACTACCGACATCATTTCGGCCTTCATCACCGTATACATCCACAGCGGAAAATTCCCGGCAAAAATGTTTCATTACATAGCCGGGGGCGCACTGGGGCTTAAGACAGCCATTGCGGGTGGCAATGCAGTGGCCTTTCTGGGTTTATTTTTTCACTATTTTATCGCATTCGCATTTACGCTGCTTTTTTTTCTGCTGTTGCCGCGTGTGAAATTTTTATCGTTCAACAAATACCTTATCGGGATGCTGTACGCCGTTTTTGTAAACCAGGTGATGGAACAGCTAATTCTTCGGCTTACCCCGCTTCCATCCGGTACGTTCGACCTTGCAAATGAATACATCGGCTGGATAAGCTTTGGAATTGTGTTTGGTATTCCCATCGCCTGGAATGCCTATAAATATTATGGGGTAGAATAAGGGACCGATTAGATTTGTCAACTTTTAAAAAGTTGACAAATCTTTCTATTGCGATCTATAAGCATCGCGGGATATATCATCAGAGTTACCAGCCAAAGCAAATTAAAGTGCATGCATAGCGCCGGGTGAATGCTATTCGCCCCTACCGGTTATACAATGCAATGCCAATATTAATTCCCACCACACCGGGGCGAATTGAATTCGCCGGGCGCATGTTCCAATAGCACTTGTTCAATTATCGCCATTTTTCTTCCCTTCTCAGCCGCCGGCAATCGGAAAAATTGGTTACATCTTCCGAAGTTTCGGGATTGCCCCGCCTGTTTTGCCGCCCTACCTTTGACCTGTCAAAACAAACAAAAAATGACAACGAACGAAAATGAATATTTACTTTTTAAATTTTAATACAATGAAAACTTCAATTAAATTAAGTGCAATTGCACTATCTATATTTACACTGTTAACAACCGCCGTTAAAGCACAAAACACTGCTACAGGCAGCACGGCCTCATCCACTTCAACAACTTACGACTCCGGTATCCGCCTCAGCGTTGGCGCTGATGCAGCGATCCCCTTAGGTAGCCTTAAAAACAACTATAACTGGGCCATCGGCGGCTCGGTACAGGCCGATTTCCCAATTGTACAGAAACAATTGTTTGTAACCGTAAATGCCGGCTATCTGAACTTCTTTAACAAAAATAACAACACCTTAAACACCGGCAGCGATCTGGAACTGCTTCCTGTTAAAGCGGGCTTAAAGTACTTCCCGATAACAGGCTTATACATCCAGGGCGAAGCAGGCGCTACCTTCCTGACTAACAAGAGCGAGGTTGGCGCTACCAAATCTGCAGCTTTTGTTTATGCTCCGCAGGTAGGTTACCTGATTCCTCTCGGTGGTAAAAACTACCTTGACGCAGGTGTACGCTTTGAAGGAAACACCAAATTTACCGATAATGGCACAACCAATAACTTCCTGGCACTGCGCGTTGCTTATGCATTCGGTATATAAATAATAATTGCTTTTTTGATTGTTTTGTGAGCCTGTTCCCAATTGGGGCAGGCTTTCGTTTGCTTTAATTACACGTTTAAACACCCATTTGACAGTATGGTGACCCGCTGACATTAGACAGACACTATTATGAGATTAACATAACAGTTGATACCCCGGTATTTTTGTCCTTTGCTTTTTCTGTATGAAAGCAAATAATATGAAGCAACTTGACAAAGCATTTGATAACCCCGGCGGTCTCCCAAGCCCGTTTAACGAAACACATAACCTGGCCGCCGGACAATCTTTTGGAAACAAGGAAAATAACCGGAATAATATCATCGTGATAAAACACAGGGGCGGCCAAATTGAACCCTTCCAGGCTGGTGCCAACTACTATTCGCTGGCTCTTTGTTTAAAGGGAAGCGCCGTTCGTACAATTAATCAATACAGGTTCCGGGTTGGTCCGGGCAGTATTCACCTGGCACGCCCGGGGAGCCTCAATGCTTATCATGAGGCCTCGGATGACCTGGAACTGCACACGGTTATGTTTACCGGCGAATTTCTTGCTGAAAGCATTGTCCGCGACTCGATGATTGGGAACTTGCTGGAAGAACGTAAAGAGGGGGCGCCATTTTTTCATCTCGATGAAAATACTGCCAAAATGATCACTCCGCTATTCGAAAAATTGGATAACGAAGTAAATACGGATAAGCCGTTTCACGGCCAGTTAGCCCGACTGTTGTTTGCGGAGCTGATGTTGGAAACAAGCCGCTTTTGCAGAGGGAGCGATGTACAGATAACCTGGAACACCAGCCGTCAGCACCAGCTTACCATTAAATTCAAAAGTCTTATTGAGGACAACTATATGACTTTGCGGACGGTTCAGGAATATGCCGACAAGCTTTTTGTGACCGCCAAACACCTGAGCGAAGTAGTTAAACAGGAGACAGGGCTCAATCCGCTGCACCATATCCATTCCCGCGTTTTCCAGGAGTCGAAATTTTGGTTATGCGGCTCGGGCCTGAGTATAAAGGAAATTGCATGGAAGCTGAATTTTGATACCAGCTCGCATTTCAGCAGGTTTTTTAAGCAATATACAGGGTATAACCCTTCCGAATTTCAGAGGATCCAATGCGCTATTTAATGAAGGCGGATAAATTTTAATGCGGCTTTACCTTCGCGTGATGAATTTCGTTTAATTTAACGATGGCCATTGTACAACAAACAGTGGCTAACCCGCTATAAATTGCCGCCGCCGGGAAGAAGAAAATAAAGACGTCTATCGTCAGTAATATGATGAATAAAGTAATGGGGATCAATAGCTGCAAACCCACAAGCGGGTATTTCATGCTAATGTCGCTCAGCGCCCAAAGCAGGCAGCCGGTGAGTACGATAAAAATGGCGATGATATAGCCATAACCGTCAAAGTAATCGCCCATACTATGTTCGGCGCCCATGAACGGAAACTTCCGTTCGGTCATGTGTTTAACCACTACGTCATACGAAGGGCTCGACAAAGTCTTCCACTTTAGATGTCCCAACACATGAAATAAGGCATGAATAAACATTAGTACGGCCGAAATCCGGAGTAAAAGTCTTGGTCCCATGGTTTAAAGGTTTATTTGAATGATTAAAATTGGGGAAATTTATTGCTTATTGCAAGTATTTTAAAAGTTACGACATTTACCCCCTGGAAAATGTATACCAGTATAAGAAACCCCGGCAAACAAATTGTTGATTAAACGCTTATTCAACACAACAAACAAACAGCATTTATGGACCTGAAAAATTTTACCCGCCTGCCCTTTTACATCAAACTCGCCTGTGTAATGTTCAGCCTTTTTGCGCTGGGTGCGCTGGTGATACTGGCCAAGGATATTTTGGCGCCTTTAATCTTTTCATGTTTGTTTGCTATCCTGTTGATGCCGCTCGCGAGTTTCTTTGAACGGCGCATCCGGCTGCCGCGTGGCATGGCCTCCATGATCGCGGTGGTCCTGCTGCTGTCGTTCATCACCGTAGTGCTCTACGTCATCGGATCGCAGATTGCCGCCCTGCTCAAGGACTGGCCGGCCTTCCAGGCGCAGATCAGCCATTCACTCTGGAACTTCCGCGGCTGGGTATCGGCGCACTTTGGTATCACGAGGCAAAAGCAGCTCAACGTGGTTAGTTCTGCCACCAGTAAGGTAACCTCGCCCGATGCGGCGCTGGTGGGAACCACACTGTTGTCCCTTTCTTCAATTATACTGTTCCTGATATTTATCTTTATCTATACGTTCTTTTTCCTGCTGTACCGACGCCTTATCCTCAAGTTCCTGGAATCGGTTTTCCTGGAAGAAAACAAAAAAAAGGTGCACGAGGTGATAGAACAGGTGCAGGCGATTATCCGCCAGTATATTGTGGGTTTACTCATCGAAATGACGATAGTGGCTACTGTAGTGAGCACAACGCTTACGATACTGGGTGTACAATACGCCATCCTGCTCGGTTTGATCGCCGGTATTTTTAACCTCATCCCCTATTTCGGCATTTTTGCCGCCATGGTGCTCAGCGCAACGGTAACCCTCGGAACATCTACCGACAGCACCGTTGCTATTTACGTGCTGATTACTTTTGTAGCTACCCACCTAGTGGACAGCAATATTATTTTACCCCTGGTGGTTGGCTCAAAGGTGCGGATCAATGCGCTGGTTACCGTGCTGGGGGTGGTTATTGGCGAAATGTTCTGGGGCATTTCGGGCATGTTCCTTTCTATCCCGGTTATTGCCGTGCTCAAAATCATCTTCGACAGGGTGGAAAGCCTGCAGCCATGGGGCATCATCCTTGGCGACGAAGAAAAGAAACAAAACAAACTGGCTAAGAAACTGAAGGTAGAGAGTGAAGAGGTGGGGGAGTGAAGCGGATTGTGCCGAGCCATTGAAAGCATAACCTGCGCGGCCCGGTTGACTCACCCCCGACCTTCGCTTTGCTCGGCCACCCCCTCTCTACGTTGGTGATCGTTGCACAACCAACACTGGAGCAAGTTTTTAAAAAAAACTCTCCGGTGTGAATAATTATAGTCGTGAGACTACAAAAATGTTCTTTGAAATATTGATTAAAACCAAGACAGCGATTTTAAAGTATATTGTTGTCCAAATCTGCTTAATATGCTGTCAAATACATTCTTTTTATAATTAACTATCTGTATTTGAATTGATTGTGTAGGTCTCAAGGCTTTTTTGAGTAGCTTTTTAAGGTTGTAAGCTGTAGCAGCCATAAGCATACATTTGTTTGCTTGTTCAAGTCCCTTAGTATTTATCCTTTTTAAAGCTGTGTGGTTAATTAAGGAACCGAATACCGGCTCGACGGTACTGGATCGCAGCAACTTCATCCGTTTGCCTTTAGCACTTTCAATCCTTTGCTGCATTAGCTCATATAGTTGTTTATCTATAGAATCCGTGAGTTTCTTAAATCCTCTGGCGTTTGTGCAGCTTTCCTTAAGCGGGCAATTTTTACAATCATTAGGATTAGTTTCATATACCTTTTTAAGGATGGTTGTTTTTTCAGCAGCCTCAATACGCCGGAAAGGAAGTTGTACCCCCTTCACACAGGTATACCTGTCCTGCTCAGCATCATAAATAAAGCCTTCGTTTTCCCGCGAGTGTTTATAGTTTCCGGGATTGGGAATGTATCCTTCAATACCCCGGCCTATCAATGCACGTATGGCATCGCCGCTGCTGTATCCTGTATCTGCCAGGAGTTCCTTGACCCGGATATCGTTCTCGCTCATGTTTTCAACCACATGGGTTAATATTTCCCGCATACTTGTATTATCAGCAGCATTCCCAGGAAAAGCCTGAATATAAGTAATGAAGTGACTTTCAGTATCTACGCTCATTTGAGATCTGTAGTATAAGTTCATCGGTTTACCCGGTTTCATCGTTAATCGGGCATCAGGATCTGACGGGCTAACATGTGTCTGATTCGTCGGGCCGGGTTTGTCCTGATCATCTTTTTTATTGTCTTTTGGCTTTTCCGGCTGTGTGGGTTCATCTTCGCTGTTGTCATTCAATTCCCGGCTAAAAACGGAAGCATCTTCCATAACCAGTCTTTCAATCATGCTATGCCTTGAGGCATTTGCTGGTATCAAAGCACTGTCAACAGCTTGTCGTTTACCCGAAATCAAACCTTCGTTAATACACAGCTTTAACACTTGTTTAAACAAGGACACAAATTGCTCCTCACCATAAAGCTTACGGGTACGGCTTAAAGTTGAATGCCATGGTAATTCTTCACCCAAATCATATCCTAAAAAATAAAGAATATCCATTCGCATGCCTGAAGTTGCGACAATGCGCCGGTCACTGTTAATGTTTTCAATATAACCCACAAGCATCAATTTCATGAAAACGATTGGGTCGATACTCTTTTGACCTTCTTTACCATAGTATTCCGACGTAGACCGATATAAGAAATCCAGATTAAGCAATTTCTTTAACCGCCGATAGAAATTATCGGCCGGAACATAGTCTGAAAGCTGAAATTGAATGAACAACTTTTCCTGATGATCTTTTTTCCCTTGCATAGGCTAATATACTAAAAATCAAAGTTTTAATCAATATTTCAAAGAACTTTTTTATTGCAAGTTCTTAATTAACTTGCTTTAGTTGTGCAACGATCACGTTGTAGAGAGGGGGAAAAATTCGGTCGCTCGCTGCCACAAGCCTCCCGGCTTGTCGCCCAAATGCCAGGCAACCTTCGAGCGCATCAATCCTCCTCCCCATCACCGGCCCTCCAAAGTTTAATTGTTATGCTATTAGGATTCTTTTCTTCGGCTTGCAGGTCTTTGGTTTTATGGACATAAACCATATCATTTTTATTGGCCCATAGCTCGTATTCCACCTCGCCGGGTATTTGGCCGGTGAGCACGGTGCCGGGCGGTATTTCAAAGTGCCGCATAATCATCAGGATTATCCGTTCGGTCTTCTTCATATCATCCATGGTTTTTTCCATTTTTGCTTTATAGGCTTGCACCTCGCGGTAATAGTTTATGATGGCATCCACTTCGCTTAAGCGGGTTTGTCCGCTATAAAGCGGTGCGTTGTTCAACAGGTTTTCGAAGCGATCGTGACGCTTAAAAAGCAGCTGGGTAAGGTTGTAATAATGGTTGCAATGGGCTGTAAATTCGGAGGTCATGGTTTTTTTGTTGAATAGTTAAAATGGGATGTGTGTGAGGTTTGTGGCATGGTATCTTGACGCTTGTTACCTGATTTGGCGATCCCTGGGGCTGGCATTCAAAGCCTCAACATTGAAATTGTTAGGTCCCATGGGCCAAGATTTGATTGCTTTGAGCAGAACTATTTGTATCTTTATTTTATAATAGTCAGTTTAATACCTGCGTTCAAGTTATTTAATATGGCAACCATAACTCATCAATCATGAAAACCGTTAAGAAGTTTACGTCGTTTGAGGATTTGAAATCTGTCGAAAACAACACGGTGGATAACAAATTGAGTTTGAAAAAACACAACGACTTCGAAAAAGTTATAAAAAGTATACACGCCGTAAAAGTGAATCCAATTAATAATAAGCAACCTCAATAATTCATATGAAAGATGGACTTCAGAATGTTTTGCTGGCGGTCTGCAGGTTGCTCGAAAAGTATGAAGTTCAATATATGCTGATTGGAGGAACGGCGGTAGCACTTAATGGCTATTATAGACATTCGATTAATAATGCCGGGGACCTGACTGATAAACCTGACATTGACATTTGGTATAACCCAACTTATGAAAACTACTTTAACTTTTTGAAAGTTATAGAAGAGCTGGGGCAGAACATTACTGCATTCAAAACCGAAGAAAATCCAGATCCACGTAAGTCATTTTTTAAATTAGACTTTGACAGCTTTACGTTAGATGCTCTTCCCAAAATTAAGGCCGATATCAAATTCGCCGTCGCTAACCAACGAAAAGAAACAGTGGAATTTGGGGCAATTAAAATTCACTTCATGAATTATCATGATTTAATTGAAGATAAAAAAGCTGTCGGCCGAAAGAAAGACTTAGAAGACATAACGCAATTAAGAAAAATTAGAGGCACAGAATAGTATCCCCGCCGCTCCTACCCGCCGGATTATTTATATAGTTTGCAATAGATTATTACACTGATCAGAAAGATTTGCTGCCCATTTTTGCGTTAAGTTGAAAGCTTAAGACATTTTAGCACTAAGTTGCGCTGCGCTAAACTTAGACCAGATTGGGAATGCTGCAAAAAAAGGCAAAAGGGTGATATGGATACAGTATATCAATACACAAGCCGGATTTATTGACTTAAAAACAGGCGCCTTCCATTTTATGTGGCAAGAATAATCCCTCTCCTCGCCGCCGCAAGCCGGGAGGACTTTTTGTTAATTGAAATCCATTGTATTGATTTCTGCCTCTATTACCTTGACATCCTGAAAATGCCTGAATATTGCATAGCCTAATATGCTCAAAAGTAAAATGAACATTGCGGCAGTAAATTTTTCTCCGAACAGTGAAAAACCCAATGCCGACAGGCCTAAAAATAAACCGATTAATAATACTTTTGATGGCCCGCAAACTCTTCTTAGGGACTGGTTGCTTAAATAATATTTGTCTGTAGAATGGTTGATTACTGCGATATAGGGACCGGATGCCCTGTTTTCGCGTACTGCAGCAATTACGGATACCGAGTTGCTTTCGCGGATAGCCAAATTGAAGTCGCTTAATTGGAACGAATGTTCATTTCCTTTTCGATCCTGAAGAAAAAACTCGTCGTGAATGATGGTGGTTGAAGTAGCGTACCCGCCTCCGGAGCTGCTTAACACGCCGCCGCCGCTCACCTGTATTTCGGGGTATTTAAGACTGCTTAACACCGTTCCTGTAATAACATGAAGCTTATATGTTTTGCCACTTAAATTTACTGTTTGCATGTTGGTTTGGTTTTAGCATGCCTAAACAACAACGATGTTTCGGACTGTTACGGAATCTTGTTGATGTTTAAGAAATCAAATGTACATTTTTTTTTATCAGATTTTACAGCTAAGGTATTACTACCAGGAGCTGTGCAAACGCTGTACAGACAGGTTTCTGCACGCGCAAAATTGCCGGCTATTGAAATGTTTTACCAACGACCGAACTGCCACAACAATCCGGTTGAGTGCGGTGCGGAGGCGTATCCGCCGGATTATTTATATAGTTTGCAATAGATTATTACACTGATCAGAAAGATTTGCTGCCCATTTTTGCGTTAAGCTGAAAGCTTAAGACATTTTATGACTAAGTTGCGCTGCGCTAAACTTAGTCCAGATTGGGGTTCGTTTTAAATTAAACTACAAACTTTTCGCGTTCATTTTGATCGTTCGCCTTTCCAATCGTGAGCGTGGGTGCTCACAACGGTATGCGTCTGAGCGGGGACGCTTAGACGGGCGGATGTTGTGGTAACGTAAAATGTGGCATATTCCGCCAATACGTAGAAGGATTTATTTCGGCGGGACGCTTAAATTCTTAGGTTCCGAGTGCACGAACTTGGACCGGTCGGGAATTGATCAAACTTATGACTTCCTAAACTAATTTTAGGCGTAATGGTTATTTTTTATTTAGCTTTACGAACCAAACTTTATGAAGAAAATTATCCTCGACACTAATATCATCATTAAATATCCGAAACTGCTAGGGATCAAAATACCTGAAACTGTTTTGGTCATTACCACTGCTGTTATGGAGGAATTGGTATTAAAAACCAAGTTCAATGACGAACTAAGTGAGTTGATCGATCAGGCAAATCGGGCCGGTAACGTAGAAATTGTGGGTAGCAACGCTCCCGACATTCGCGCATATGAGTCGATGGTTCCGACATTTGGCCTAGCCGGCGCAGACCAAAATCTGCTTGCAACCGCTTTATATTATCGGGGCTTAGGTGTCAACGTTTCTCTCTCATCTAATGATAAGTATATTCAGATACATGCAAACACATTCAATTTTCCGCTCGTCGACGATCAACATATTCAAGAACTGGTCAAGGCCGGAGAAAAAGTTAGCGGTAGCACCGATCTCGGCAAGAAAATCGAATCGTTCGAATCAAGGGCAATAAAACGTTTCGTCCGACAATTCATCGTACCTGTTTCCATTGGATTCATAGCGAAGTTTTTATCTGAATACGGAGAGCGGCTTTATGACACGATAAACATCTGGGGAACTATCGCCTTTTTCGTCCTTATCGGGATAGCGCTTTTTGTTGTCCGGGAAAAATGGCGGCTTGGGTACGGTTTGACGGAATTCTTTTTTGGTGTTTTTTCGATCATTTTTCTTTTTTGGCCAGCTTTTGATTACCACAAAGTGAAAGAGTTGGACATTGATATTAAGCTTGTCGCGGGCTTGTACGTTATGGTCCGAGGACAAGACAACATAGTTAGAGCTTTAAAGGGGACTAAACCAGGTGTGTTCTTGGCAGAAAGACTCAAGATCGGCTTATAATTATATCGTAATTCCCCAATCCGAGCCTGTCGCCTGAACTATCGGGAGTCTATCATCTTATCAATAAGGGGAACATTGCCAAGATTAAGGTAATTGTCTTTATTATCTTTGTTGATTCACAAAACGTTTACGTAGATTTATATTTTATAATGAAATGATCACCGACCAATCTAAACCTGAATCAACTGACGTACCTCAGACCATTTTTCAGCAGTTTATTCAAGACCTGCGCAAAACCGAAACTCCGCCGTCAATTGTTAACGAATTGGAAAAGCTAATCGCCAGCGGAAATCCGATTACTGACATAATTCTAAGGGCTGCTTTAACGAAGAATATTGAAATATGATCACCGTTAAGAAATTGGAGGTGTTTGAGTTTCGAGGTATTCGGCATCTTGAACTTGATTTCAAAGGAAAGAACTTTGCGATTTGCGGTAAAAATGGGACTGGTAAAAGTGGAATCGTCGATGCGCTCGAATTCGGGTTGACTGGTAACATATCCCGGCTTTCAGGTAGCGGCACTGGCGGTATCTCCATTAAAGATCACGCACCGCACGTTGACAGCCGCACAAGTCCAGCAAACGCCAAAGTCATATTAACAGTTTTTATCCCTTCGCTTAATAAAGAGGCGACCATAGAACGTTCCGTCAGTGATATACAGAATCCTGTTATTAAACCCGCCTCGAAAGAAGTTATTGGAATGTTCGCGGAGGTTGCCAATCATTCGGAGTTCACTTTATCCAGAAGACAGCTTATTAAATACGTAATTTCCACCCCTGGTGCAAGGGCTGAAGAAGTACAATCGTTGCTTAAACTGGATAAAGTCGAGACTTTGCGCCAACAGCTTCAAAGAATAGCAAATGCTCATAAAAAGGACGTAAATCCGCTCAAAACGCAGAAAGATGAGGCTGCGAAAAATCTCACTGTTGCATTAGGCGTAGCCGAGCTGAATCCGGAAAAGGTTTTGGCTGCTGTTAATGAAAAGCGTGATATTCTTGGACTACCCAAGATTATTGAATTGATGTCGACGACCAACCTCAGTGACGGGATGACCGTAGTAACAGAGAAAGCCAGTACAATATCCAAGCCCCATGCGCTTTTTGAAATGGAGACACTGGATCAGGCACTGAAAGCATACCATAAATTGAGCAAAGATGAGACGTTGTCCGCCTTTATCACGAAAATAGATGCATTAAGCAAAGATCCGGCATTATTGACAGGGTTAAGCCGGGAAGGGTTTTTACGAACGGCTATGACAATAGTCGACGATGACTTTTGTCCTGTCTGTGACAGTGAGCTGGGACTGGAGGAAATCAAAACAGTTATCCAAAATAAACTTAATATTTTCGAAGAGGTTTCCGAAAGACGGAAAGGTTTGGAAGCTGAATTAACCCCATACACCCAAAAGATAAGAGATCTGATAGCTGCGATCCAAGTAGTAAAGGATTATGGTAAGTCATTAAAGCCAGTGATTAACACTAAACAATTTGATGATCTTATAGTGGCGCTTCAAACCAGTATGTTCCGCCTCAACTCATTTCTGCCAATATCGGAGTTGCTTGAGGCATTAAATGGCTATGGGGAATATCCCCGAAACATTGATCTTCTCGCAGCAGATTTGTTAAGAGGGATACAGAGAATACCCGAGCCAACTCAGCAAGATGCGGCACGCACGTATCTTATTATCGCCCAGGAAAGAATGGTCCATTACAGGGAGACGGCGTCAAAACACCGACAAGCTGAAGAACAGGCAAAGGTCAGTATTGGCGTATTCGAAACCTATGCTAAGGTGGCGACATCAACTTTGGAAGGCTTATATAAGGATGTAGAAAGTAATTTTGTAGAATTATATCGCTTCATCAACAATGATGATGAAGCGGAATTCACAGCGCAATTGACCCCGTCAATGGGCAAGCTCGGGTTTGATGTTGATTTTTACGGCCGGGGGTATTTTCCGCCCGGTGCGTATCATAGCGAAGGCCATCAGGATGGCATGGGGCTTTGCTTGTATCTAGCCCTGATGAAACATATATTAAGGGACAACTTTACTTTTTCCGTTTTGGACGACGTACTAATGTCAGTGGATAGCGGACATCGGCGGGAGGTTTGCAAATTGCTGAAAGAGAAATTTCCTAATACCCAGTTTATCATTACCACACATGACCAAGTTTGGCTGAAGCATATGGCTACAGCCGGTCTCATTCAAGGCAAATCCTCTATTTTGTTCCGTAAATGGAGTGTCGATAGCGGTCCAAACCAGTGGAATGACCAAGACGTTTGGAGCGAAATTTGGGTCCACATAAAAATGAATGATGTGCGCAGCGCGGCTGCCTTGTTGCGCCACTATCTTGAATATTTGTCAGGCGAGATTTGCCACAATCTTCGCGCAAGGGTTGAATTCCGTGCAGACGCACAATATAGCTTGGGTGATCTACTGCCTCAAGCAACCGCTCAATTTAGTAAGCTACTGAGTGACGCAGAGAAATCGGCCCGTTCCTGGGGAAAAACCGATGAGGCGGATCAGGTCGCAGCAAGGCTATCTAAATTCAGAAGCTTAGTAACACGATCAAATATTGAACAGTGGCAGATCAATCCAAGTGTGCATTATACCGAGTGGCCAAACTTGGAGGGTACTGATTTTGTACCTGTTTATAATGCTTTTAAGGAACTCACCGAAGCGCTTTCATGCCCTGTCTTGGATTGTAGCTCATTATATTACTTAGTTTTGGAAAAAAACAGTCCATCTGTATTGCGTTGTTCATGCGGCACCACCAGTTTAAATCTTGTAAAGAAATGAGTATACGTATAGGGAACTACAATTTTCTTGGCTCAGAAAATGCCCCGCCCAGCCAAGCGGGGACGCTTGGCTGAATGCCGTTTTGAGCGTCCACGCTCACGATGCCAAGTGTTTAAGTGTGGACGCTCATATCTTGAACAGGCGAAACATCATTCCCGAAAAGAAATTTGCAAACTGCATTTATACCCCGCCATTATCCGCTTCGGCTTCTGATAGATGGTTTGGTTGCCAAATGCTATTACTACCTTCCACCGGAATGGAGTTTGCGCGGGGGATTGTCCTTTCTAAATGCTCCGTTATAACCGGCGAAAGCAGTATCTCGATTATTGACGTTTTGTAGTCCGCATCAGGGTTGGGATTTAGGTGGGTCATTGTTGTTTGTACATCCCGCATCAGCACCTGCGGCAGCAATATATAGGGTGTTACCGTCGTCCTGCTCGCTGCGGCGAAGCAATTTGCGCCGGGCGTTGTGCTTTGTATATCATCGGTTGGGGTATGCACGGCGATGGTATAGTTAGTTAACCCATTTTGGTCATTGGTCATTGGGTCATCCGCATATCCTTTTTGGTCATTGGTCATTGGGTCATCCGCATATCCTTTTTGGTCATTGGTCATTGGGTCATCCGCGTAATCTTCAAATTGGCTAATTTTAAAATCTTCAAATTTGTCCTCATCTGCACATCCACGCATCTGCACATCTGCCCATCCTCCCTCATTTTCAAATTGACTAATTTTCAAATCTTCAAATCCCTCCTCATCTGCACATCCTCGCATCTGCACATCTGCACATTCGATAAGCCGGTTAACGGTACCCAAGCCTATTCCCAGCTGTTTACTGATTTCGCGCTGGCTGAGGCCTCCGGCGGTGAGGGCGGCTACTTTTTTGGCGAGTTGCTGCCGGGCGGCGGCGGTGCGGGTTTGGAGGTGATGATGTTCGGCGCTGTAGCCCTCGAACTTGAAATGTAAAAATGTGCCGGGCTTTTGGATGCGGCACAGGCATACGTTGTCGTCGCCGTAGCGCTGGCGGGTGTTGCGCTGTTTGATTTGTTTGAGGTAACACAGATGATTGCCGGTGGTGCTTTTGCCGATGGCGAAGGCGCTGTCGGCAAAGTTGATGAGCAGCTTGCTGCCGTGCAGGTCGTCGGCGCTGATGGGTTGTGTGGGGTTGCGTCGTTTTGGGGTGTGCGCCAGCACCAGGATTGACAGCTTGTGGTCGGTTTTTAGCGTTTTGAGGCTTTTCATCAGCGAAAGCGCCACCACCGAATTTTCGGTGCCGCCGCGCAGGCAGGTAATGTTATCAATAATAAGCACGGTGGCCTTAGTCATCCGTACTTTATACTCAATGGCCGCAATGAGCAGTGCATTTTCGTCGACATTGGGCGGCGGGTCGGGTATGAAATTGTATTCGGCACGGTAAAAATTATCGGAGAATATATGGTCATCGTCGCCATTGCTGTACCGTAGTCCGAATTGTGCCCGGGTAAGTTCGAAATCGATATAGAGCACACGGGCGGGCGGCGCCTGGCAGGGAAACGGTGCAATGCTGCGCCCGCGTGCAATGCTTTCGCCAATCTGTACGGCCAGCACCGACTTGCCGATATTGCTGTCGGCAAACAGCATGCACAGTTCGCCCTGGTGCCATAGTTCGCCAAACAGCATTTTGGCTTTGGGTTCGCGCCGGGCCAGCTCCATCCAGCGGCTGCCTTTTTCAACCGTAAACAGGCGGTGACTGTCTTCGGGACTGGGCATTTCCGGTTCGGGGCGTTTTTTTCTTTTAGCCGGACGGTATGGCAGTCCGCGGGTTTCGGCGCGGAGCTGATCGATGTAGGAAGGGCGTTCAGTGGGTGATGGGGTGGTGGGCATGGTAATGTGTTTGTTTGTTACAGGCATGGCGGGTTGACTCACCCCCTGTCATCGCTTCGCTCGACATCCCCCTCTCTACTGCGTAGAGAGGGGGAAAGACCAGGGGGGCCCCATCTTTGCGCAGCAGAGAGGGGTGCCGGCGAAGCACGGCGGGGTGAGTCAACTGGGCCGCGTGCTTAGACTGCAGGCATTGTTGACCCACCCCCGACCTTCGCTGCGCTTGGCCACCCCTCTCTACCATGTAGAGAGGGGGAAATAAGGAACAAATGTAGCTTCCCCCTCTTTGCGCAGCAGAGAGGGGTGCCGGCGAAGCACGGCGGGGTGAGTTAACTGGGCCGCGTGCTTAGGCTGCAGGCATTGTTGACTCACCCCCGACCTTCGCTGCGCTTGGCCACCCGCTCTCTACGATGTAGAGAGGGGGAAATAAGGAACAAATGTAGCTTCCCCCTCTTTGCGCAGCAGAGAGGGGTGCCGGCGAAGCACGGCGGGGTGAGTCAACTGGGCCGCGTGCTTAGAGCGCTACTGAAACGATATTTTTTTGAACACGGATTGTTGCAGCGCATATTTTTTCTATTTTTAAGGATGCCATCGATAATCGAATTTTGCCGTGAATTACGTCAGCGCGAAACGCCTGCGGAAAAATTATTATGGCAACACCTTCGCAATCGAAAGTTTTATGGTCGGAAATTCCTGCGGCAACACCCTATTTGGGTTGAGAATACGTTCGGCAAATATTTGTATTACATCCCTGATTTTTATTGCCACGAAGCGAAATTGGTGATAGAAGCTGATGGGCCGATTCACTTGCTGAAAAAGGACTATGACAAAAATCGGGACGCGGTACTGAACGCACTGGGATTAACTATAGTTAGATTCGACAACGATGAAATTCTTAATGATTTGCAGATGGTTCTGGATAAGATAAAGAACCTTCTGGAAAGCTGACTTCGCCCCGATAGTTGACTCACCCCCTGTCGTCGCTTCGCTCGACATCCCCCTCTCTACTGCGTAGAGAGGGGGAAAAATGCAGGGTGGAATGCAGCTTCCCCCTCTTTGCGCAGCAGAGAGGGGTGCCGGCGAAGCCCGGCGGGGTGAGTTAACTACGCTGGGCAAGGTTAGCATCTGGATAACGATTACAACAAATTTAAGTAGTTGCACTGGATGATGTGGTGACAGTGTTTTGTCAGTGATTGGGTACAGGCAGGTACAAACCAAGGGCCATCGGCCCGAACGATGTTATTTCCACGGGTTAAAACCCGTGGAAATTGACAAACAAACACAAGAGTGCCATCGGCACGACCCATGTTTTTGCCTAAATCCAGGTATCGTCAATTCATTCGAACAATGTATATCACGCTTTGATGATATGGGCCGAACCTACGGTTCTCCATCTGTTTTTCCATGGCTGATTTCCACGGGTTAAAATCCGCGGCTACAAGATTGATCGAGGCTACGCCTCTTTTTTTCTCAAAAATTTACTGTTAAAAAGCATGGAACGCCTGACTGTCAGTTAGTTTCGTAGTCACTGTTGGGTATTAATTCAAATAGCTATTGATTATCAGCCACTTAGCTAAATTAAATCAAAATAAAAAATTAAACACCTGATAATGAGTATATTTCAAAATCAAGTAAGTGTTCCAAAATGTAAAAGTGGAACGCTTGCCTGCATCGGGTAATCCCCCTAACCCGCTCGCCCACCCCCGTTATTCCCACAAATACCCAACGATAGCCCGTAAAAATCACGTTGCAACATCCACTTTTCCCAAAAAAGCTTGTAACTTCAAATCCTCTTAAGCAACTAACTATGGAAGACGACAAAAGCCTCTTAAAGCCCCAACAGGGGCTCCACCCGGAGGATAATTCGCGACGCAATTTCCTGAAGCAATCAACCCTGTTAACTGCTGTGGCGCTTACGCCCGTTGCGGCCGTTAAAGCTGCCGAAAGCCACATGGACGAAAAAATAGCCGAAGCCTTTGAAAAGCTGCCGCTAAAAATGGAAGTGAACGGCGTGGCCAAAAGCTTACAGGTGGAACCGCGTGCCACCCTGCTGGATATCCTGCGCGAACAGCTTGACCTTACCGGCACCAAAAAGGGCTGTGATCATGGTCAGTGTGGCGCCTGCACCGTGCATGTGGACGGTCACCGTGTAAACTCCTGCCTCACGCTGGGCATTATGGTAAACGGCAAAAAGATCACCACCATAGAAGGTCTGGCCAAAGGCGACGACCTGCACCCCATGCAGGAAGCCTTCCTGAAACACGACGGCTTCCAGTGCGGCTATTGCACACCGGGACAAATCATGTCGGCCGTGGCCTGTATCCGCGAGGGTCATGCCAATTCCGAAATGGAGATTCGCGAATACATGAGCGGCAACATCTGCCGTTGCGGGGCCTATCCCAACATCGTAAACGCCATACAGGAAGTTAAGGAAGGAGGAATTGCCGTATGAAACAGTTTCAATACATCCGCCCCGCCACACAGCAAAACGTGCTGGATGCCATCACCAAGTCCGGCACAAAAATCATCGCCGGCGGCACCAACCTGGTGGACCTGATGAAGCGCGGCGTTACCGCCCCCGATAAACTGGTGGATATAAACCATCTGCCGCTAAAAGGTATAACGCCAACAAAATCCGGATTACATATAGGCGCATTGGCGCTAAACAGCGTTGTTTCAGAAAATGCGTTGGTGCTGCAAAAGCACCCGCTGTTGTCGCTGGCACTAAAAGCCGGGGCATCGCCGCAGCTGCGCAACATGGCCACCGTTGGCGGCAATATGATGCAACGCACCCGTTGCACCTATTTTTATGATACCACCATGCCCTGCAACAAGCGGGAACCGGGAACCGGCTGCGGCGCTATGGAGGGCTATAACCGCATGCATGCCATTTTCGGCGCAAGTCAGCAATGTATTGCCGTACACCCCAGCGATATGTGCGTGGGCTTAGCAGCCCTGGATGCCGTGGTGATCATTGCCGGTAAAAAAGGCGAAAGGCGTATCCCATTTGTTGATTTCCACCGCCTGCCCGAAGATCATCCGGAAACGGATAACCACCTGGCCAAAGATGAGCTGATTGTAGGTGTAGAGATTCCCGATAATAACTTCGCCAAAAACAGCTACTACCTAAAAGTGCGCGACAGGCAATCTTATGCCTTTGCCCTGGTATCGGTAGCAGCAGCGCTGGACATCAGCGGCGGCCTCATCAAACAGGCGCGGTTGGCTATGGGCGGCGTGGCGCATAAGCCATGGCGCTTGTACGATGCCGAGAAATCGCTGGTGGGCAAGGCCCCAACCGAAGAAAACTTTAAAGTGGCTGCACAAATTGCCATGCAAGGCGCAAAGGCTTACGAATACAATGCCTTTAAACTAAAACTGGCCCCCGCAAGCATCAGCGAAGCGCTGAAACATGCGGCAGGAGTGGTGTAGTTTTTTCTTTTGTCATCCTGAGCGCAGCGAAGGATCTTCTTCACCATGCCCGCGAACTATGCTAATTAGCCATTGCAGGGCGTAGAAGATTCTTCGCTGCGCTCAGGATGACAAATCGCTTTAAGAAATTGCCCGTATGCCATCAATGACCTAATGACCTAATGACTTAATGACCAAATGACTAACAAAAATGGCTTAACCCGTGTAGACGGTCGGTTAAAAGTAACCGGCGCTATAAAGTATGCTGCGGAATACAAATTCCCCGGGCTGGTTTATGGCGTGGTGGTAAGCAGCACCATTGCCAAAGGGGAAATCACGGGAATTGATAGCAAGGCGGCCGAAAAATCGCCGGGGGTAATAGCCGTCATCAGTCATTTAAATGCACCAAAAATTCCGGGGTACGATCGTAAGCCAAACGATTTTGATCCCAATATAAAAACCTTTAACGATAGTAAAATTTACTTTTACGGGCAGCCCGTTGCGCTGGTAATTGCCGATAGTTTTGAACGGGCCAAACATGCGGCCACGCTGGTAAAAGTATCATACCAAAAACAGCAGCAGCAAACCAGTTTAACGGCTAACCTGCAAAACAGCTACAAACCCTGGGGTGATGGCAGCGATTACCTGCGCGGCGAAGCCAATGCCTACCGCAATGCATCTGTAAAAATTGAGGCCGAATACCATACGCCCATCCACGTACACAACGCCATGGAGCCCTTCGCCATGACGGCCGTTTGGGATGGCGATAAAATAACTGTATATACCAAGGCCCAGGCCATCAAAAGTATGCAGCAGGACATTATGAATATGTTTAAGCTGCCTATAGAAAACGTACAGGTATATTCAAAAGTAATAGGCGGGGCCTTTGGCAGCGGCTCGCCACTATGGCCGTACGCTAAGGCAGCTTTGATAGGTGCAAAAGTGATCAACAAGCCGCTTAAAGTGGTGATCGACCGCGAGCAGATGTTTACCATGGTGGGCTACCGTTCGCCTGCGGTGCAAAAGATAGGTATGGGCGCTTCCGCGGATGGTAAGCTGGTTGGGATTACCCACGAAGCAACCGGCGAAACTTCCACTTACCAGCAATTTGGCGAGGGGATCACCGATACCACCAAATTTTTGTACGATTGTCCCAATGTAAATACCCAATACCGCTTAACGCGGTTGGATTTAAGCACACCCACCTATACCCGCGGTCCGGGTGAAACCACTGGTGTTTTCGCGTTGGAGTGTGCGGTGGATGAACTGGCTCACGCGCTGAATATGGACCCGCTGGAATTCCGCAAAAAGAATTATGCCGACCACGACCCGGAGGAAAACAAACCCTGGAGCAGTAAATACCTGGATGAATGTTATTCGCTTGGCGCGGAACATTTTGGCTGGGATAGGCGCAAACAAAAGCCGGCATCAGTAATCGAAAACGGCTGGTTGGTTGGCTATGGCGTAGGCAGCGGTGCTTATGGCGCAGGCCGTGCCAATTGCAGCGCCAGGGCAAAACTAAGTGCTGATGGTATATTGCTGATCCAAAGTTCCACCAGCGACATGGGACCCGGTACCGCGACCGTAATGGTAAAAATAGCCTCGGATATTATTGATATCCCGGTTGAAAATATCCGGTTCGAGCTGGGGAGTTCGGCGTTACCCGCTGCGCCTGGTGAATATGGTTCCATTACTACCTCGTCGGTGGGTTCGGCGGTGTTTGACACCTGCACCGAATTAAAGGAGAAATTTAAGCAGATAGCCGGTGGTACTGATAATCCCGACTATCTGAAAATATTAAAAGAACACAACCTGCCCTTCGTGGAGGTTACGCACCACACCTCCGGCCGCGCGCCTGATGCGGATAAGTATTCGGCGCATGCTTATGTCACCCATTTTGTGGAGGCGCATGTGCATCCGGCTACCGGCATGGTGAAAATTAAAAAGGTGGTGTCGGCAGTTGATGGTGGCAAGATCCTAAACCCGATAACGGCCCGCAGCCAAATCATTGGCGGCGTAGTATGGGGTATTGGCATGTCGCTTACGGAAGAGGGCGTGCTGGATCACCGCTATGGCAAATACGTAAATGCCAACCTGGGCGATTACCATGTAGCCACCCATGCCGATGTGCCGCAAATTGAAGTAGTTTTTGTTGACAAAAAAGACCCTGTTACCAACCCGATGGGCTCAAAAGGCATCGGTGAAGTAGCCATTGTAGGCTTTGCAGCGGCAGTGGCTAATGCGGTGTTTAATGCAACGGGGATAAGGGTAAGGGATTTGCCGATTACGCCGGATAAATTAATTTGAGAAAGTTCATGGTTGATAGTTCATGGCCGCTACAGGCAGTTTTGATAATTGAAATAAATGGAAGACAAGATATCAAATAAAAATTCATCCAAGGGCCCGAGCCGCGTCGACGGACGGTTAAAAGTAACCGGAGCAGCAAAATATTCGGCAGAATATGCTTTGCCGGGGATGGCCTATGGCGTTTTGGTGGGCAGTACCATTACTAAAGGCACCATTACCTCCATCGATACCAAAAAAGCGGAAACGGCGCCCGGCGTATTGGCGGTGATCAGCCATTTTAATTGCCCGAAAGTTCCGGGTTATGATAGTGCCGATCCTGCCGTTAAGGGGCCGTTAAAGATTTTTCACGACAATAAGATCGTCTACAACGGACAACCCATAGCCGTGGTAGTTGCTGACAGCTTTGAGCGGGCATTATTTGCCGCCGCGCTGGTAAAAGCGGAGTACAACGCCGAAAAACATCATACCAATTTAAAAGACAACTTAACCAAAGCGGTTGCGCCGCATGATGATGCTGTTTACAGTCGCGGTATGCCCGAAGCCTGGAAAACTGCGGCGGTAACTGTTGAGCAGGAATATATTTTACCCAGCGAGGTGCATCACCCCATGGAGCTGCATGCCATTATAGCCCGCTGGGACGCTGCCGATAAAATCAGTGTTTGGGATAAAACTCAGGGCGTAAAGGATACGCAGAGCAATATTGCCAAACTGTTCGGTATCCCGGTAGATAACGTACAGGTGCATTCAAAATTTGTAGGCGGCGCCTTTGGGAGCGCCTTGCAGGTTTGGCCGCACGAGGTGGCGGCCATCATTGGCGCAAAGGTGGTTAAACGTCCTGTTAAACTGGTATTGAGCCGTGCGGATATGGCTACATCGGTGGGCTATCGTCCGCATACCTGGCAAAAAATTGCTATTGGCGCTTCCGCGGATGGCAAGTTAGTAGGCGTTGTACACGAAGCCGCCGGGCAAACTTCAACTTTCGAAGATTTTGCGGAAGGCCCGTCGGATGTAAGTCGTCAGTTGTATGCCTGTCCCAATGTAAGCACCAGTAATAAAATGGTTTCGCTGGATATCGGTTCGCCAACCTGGATGCGCGGCCCCGGACCGGCGACCGGTACCTTCGCGCTGGAATCGGCCATGGATGAATTATCCTACAAACTGAATATCGACCCAATTGAATTGCGCTTGCGCAATTACGCCGAAACCGATCCTGAAAGCGGCAAACCGTTTTCGGGCAAAAATTTAAAAGATGCGTACAGATTAGGTGCAGATAATATCGGCTGGAGCGACCGCAGCCAAACACCCGGTTCGGTTACTAAAGATGGCTGGCTGGTAGGTTACGGCATATCGGGCGGTGTTTTTGGCGCCGACAGGGAGCCGGTAACACTCACCGCTACCATGATGGCCGACGGCAAGCTCGTTTTGCAAACCGCAGTAAGCGATATTGGTCCGGGTACGGCAACAGCCATGGTTGCCGTAGCTGCCGAAACGATGGATATGCCTGCGGATAAGATTCGTTTTGACCTTGGCGATTCTGCATTTCCTGCTGCGCCACAACAGGGCGGGTCAACCATTACTTCCAGCGTTGGCTCGGCCGTGTATATGGCTTGCCGCGATCTGAAGGAAAAATTTCAGCAATTAATTGGCAACGGAGGCACGGATAAACCCGATTATGCAAAGGTGCTAAAACAACATAACCTACAGCGGCTACAAGTTACTGCCGACTCGAAAGCCGGCAAGGAAGTAGATACTTACGCCATGTACTCCTGGTCGGTACATTTTGTTAAAGTATTGGTAAACCCGGCTACCGGGGTGGTTAAACTGGATAAAGTAACTTGCGTAGCCGATAATGGCCGCATCATCAGCCCTAAAACAGCCCGCAGCCAGATTATAGGCGGGGCAATTATGGGTATAGGTATGGCGTTAATGGAGGAGGCGGTAATAGATGACCGCTACGGCCGGGTAATAAACAGCAATTTTGCCGATTACCATGTGCCCGTTAATGCGGATATTCCGCAGATCGAGGCGCTGTTTGTGAATAAACCTGATTATAATATTAACCCTATCGGTGCCAAAGGCATGGGCGAAATATCCCTGATCGGCATGGCCGCCGCAGTGGCCAATGCTGTTTACAATGCAACAGGAAAACGCGTAAGGGATTTGCCCATTACGCCGGATAAACTAATTTAATTGGTTCACTGGTTCATTAGTTCATTGGTGTCGCTTTCAGAGAATGTTAGGCGACGAATTACCCACTAATGAACTTTGCACCAATGAACTAATGAACCATTGAACTAATGAACCAACCTATGGAAACAAAAACCAAATTCGGAAACAGCGAAGGCCCAAGCCGGGTTGACGGCCGCATGAAAGTTACCGGCAGGGCTAAATACTCCGCCGAATATAGTGTGAAAGGGGTAACTTACGGCGTATTGGTCGGCAGCACTATCGCCAAGGGCACCATTAAAACCATCGATACCAAAAAGGCTGAGGGCGCTCCTGGTGTACTTTCGGTAATCACTTACCTTAATGCGCCAAAAATTCCCGGTTATCAAACCGATGCCCCGCAGCCTAAGGGAGCCTTAAAGATATTTTATGATAACCAGGTTTATTTTAACGGCCAGCCCATTGCCCTGGTAGTGGCTGATTCGTTTGAGCGCGCGTTGTTCGCTGCCTCGCTGGTAAGTGCCACTTATGATAAGGGCGAACATCAAACCAATTTAAAAGCCAACATCGCCAATGGCACAGCGCCCCGCAACGGTAAGGATTATATTCGAGGACAAGAGGATGCCTATAAAACCGCACCCATAAAAATTGAGCAGGAATACATCATCCCTACCGAAGTACATAACCCCATGGAGCTTCACGCCATTATTGCCCGCTGGGATGCCGACGATAAAATAACCGTTTACGATAAAACTCAGGGTGTTAAATCAACCCAGCGCAGCATAGCGCAAGCCTTTAAATTACCCCCGGAAAACGTGCAGGTTACTGCGCCTTTTGTAGGTGGTGCATTCGGCGCCGCATTGCGCACCTGGCCGCACGAAATTGCTGCGGTACTGGCCGCAAAGGTTGTAAAGCAACCCGTTAAACTGGTGTTGAGCCGGGCCGATATGTTTACTTCGGTAGGTTACCGCCCGCATACCTGGCAAAAAATTGGTTTGGGCGCTACGGCGGATGGCAAGCTGGTTGGCATCACGCACGAGGCTGCCGGGCAAACTTCGGCTTATGAAGATTTTACCGAAGGGGTGGTTAATATCAGTCAGCTGATGTACGCTTGCCCTAATGTCAACACCAAATACAAAATCGTTTCACTTAATGTAAATACGCCTGCCCCTATGCGCGGGCCGGGTGAAGCAACAGGAGCTTTCGCATTGGAGTCGGCATTGGATGAGCTATCTTATGCCGTTAATATCGACCCGATTGAACTGCGTGTGCTTAATTATGCTGAAACCGACCCCAGCAGTAGCAGACCCTATTCGAGCAAGTTTTTAAAGGATGCGTACCAGCTTGGCGCTGATAAAATAGGCTGGAGCAACCGTAAGCAGCAACCGGGTTCGGTTACCGAATCGGGCTGGCTAACAGGCTACGGCATGGGCGGCGGCTTGTTTGGCGCTTATCGCGGAGCCGCTACCGTTACGGCGCGCATGATGGCCGATGGTACGCTGATCCTGCAAACAGCAGTTACCGATATTGGTCCGGGGACAGGTACTGCCATGGTGAATATCGCATCCGAATTAATGGGTGTGCCCGCTGCCAACATACGGTTTGATATGGGCGATTCATCGCTGCCGCCGTCACCAACACAAGGCGGTTCGCAGGTTACGTCAACCGTCGGCTCGGCAGTTAATGATGCCTGTAAGGAGTTAAAAGATAAATTTATGCAGCTGAACGGCACCAACGAAGGCGGTAGTTTGGATTTTGTTAAAATATTAAAAGATCATAACCTGCCGCAATTGGAAGTAACCACTTCATCAAAAGGCGGCGCCGAGCAGGGCAAATATGCCATGTTCTCGTGGTCGGTACATTTTATGAAAGTACTGGTAAACCCGGTAACCGGTGTGGTTAAGATCGATAAGGCAGTTTCGGTGGCCGACTGCGGCCACGTAGTAAGCCCCAAAACCGCCCGCAGCCAGATCATCGGCGGCAGCATAATGGGCACGGGAATGGCATTAATGGAAGAAGCAGTGATTGACCATCGCTATGGCCGTTTGGTAAACAACAATTTCGGCGACTACCACGTTCCTGTAAATGCCGATATACCACAAGTGGAAGCATTATTTGTAAACAAACCCGATCCTTATATTAACCCCATGGGCGCCAAAGGGATGGGCGAAATAGCTACCATCGGCGTAGCCGCAGCAATTGCTAATGCAGTTTACAATGCAACCGGGAAAAGAGTAAGGGATTTACCGATAACGCCCGATAAGTTGATTTAGTCATTTGCTTCGCGTCATTGGGTCATTTGGTCAATCGCGATAAGCAGTGGAGGCCTCGTCTTAACCATGCAATGACTTAATGCCCTAATGACACAACGACTTCCCGGTGACTAAAATTTCAGATTTGATTTTAACCACAGTTGCACCTCTTCCTGGCTAATGATATCGGCGGGCATTTTATCGTGAATTAGTTTCTCCATTTTGTTGCCGGTGTTCGAGAAGCGGTAATCCCAAAGGGCCATCAGCTTGTTTATCAGGTAAACTACTTCGTAGCCCTCTTCTTTATTAAACTGCGTGGTGTCCGGTCTGCCATTTACACGCGGGTCGTGCTGTACGTAAGCCGTCCATTTATAGTCTGAATAATGAAGATTTTTCCGGGAGAACAAGATCATAATGGCGGGCGATTTTTGTAAATGTACTGATAATTAATTGGTTTTGTTTTTTTATCGGCATAATAGCGTCTAATTTTCTACAGAATTTGAGCAAACTTTCTACAGAATGGCGCACTATACTTGGTAAAAAACATAAGATCATGAGAAAGTTATTGGTATTTATCACAGTCATTGGCATAGCCATCAGCGCTTTAAAAGCGCAGGATATCAAGGCCGGTGCCGTCCCCGAAATTGTAAAATCTGCTTTCGTAAAAAAATATCCTGAAGCTGTTAAAGTGACCTGGGAAAAAGAAAAAGGAAATTACGAGGCAAACTGGGGCGGCAAATCGGGCGAGGATAATTCGGCCCAGTTTACGCCAGCAGGGGTGTTTATTGAAATAGTAAAAGCCATTTCAATAGCAGATCTGCCAAAAAACATTGCGCCATACGTAAAAGAACACTACAAAGGGGCAAAAATCCGCGAAGCCGGCAGGGTGACTGATGCCGCCGGTAAAACCCTGTACGAAGCCGAAATAAAGGGCGGCGATTTGCTTTTTGATGAAAATGGCGTTTTTATAGAGAAGGATTAATTTATATAAACAGACTTGAGGCGGTATTGGATGATATTTTTGATCTACAACAGATTGTTTAGGTAGGGTTGAAAGGAGAATGTTGCCAATTCGGTTTTATGGCCCAAGGGGCGTACTTCTTTGTAGAAAAGAACGTTGGAAATTATTTTGCCGCAGAGAGCGACAACCCTTACAAAATATACAGGCCAATTATCTTGCAATATATTTCATTAAAATCATCATCCCACCATCGAAATCATTTCCAACGATGTATGTTGGCAACAGCCGCTCTGGGGCAATATATTGGGTGCAGTTCGTTTCTACAAAAGGGCAGACCCTCCAGACCAGAAAAAATCGGTTAACAGCCAATTCGCGTTATCAACCTAACAAATGCGTTATGGTGGCAACAGCCGATTGGCAGACCTTATCACCCATTTCGCAGTATTCGTCACCGTTTATGCATTATCCGAAAGGATAAAATTAACTGTTAAATTTATTTGCTGAACTTTAGGCAATGAAAACGGTACAGCATCTAATCGGTGGGAGCAGGTTAAAACTGCACATCGTCTTCGGCATTATGCTATTAGCATTGCTGCTGGCAGGCAATTATTTCCTTTATGTGCTCCATTTTCGTTTTGACAGTTTCGGGCTGGCGCTGCTGAGATACCTTTTTTTCTTTGCCTGTGTTTACACCGGCAGGTGGCTTTGCATGCGTTGGTATCTTCATAACAAATGGCTGTTGTTTATTTTTTATACCTGCCTATCGGCGATCATAGTAGAGGTGCCCTGGTGGCTTATCGTAAAATACGCGCTAAACCACCCTTATGCCGGCTTTTTAGAAGTTTTGCTGGATACCCTTCCCTTTTATTTGATCGGCCTGGTGCTGGGCATTTTGCTCAAGCTCATCCGGGTTTCTATTCAAAAAGAACTGCAGGATGCCCATATCAAAGCCGAACAAAAGGAAAGCGAATTCGGCCTGCTACAATCGCAATTGAGCCCGCATTTTCTATTCAATGTGTTGAATAACCTCTATGGTATATCTATTGCGGAACACGAAAGGATACCTCCGCTCCTGCTCAAACTGTCAGAACTTTTGCGTTATTCGGTTTATGGCGCAAAAAAAACTTTTGTGCCCTTGCGGGAAGAACTGGATTACATAAAAAATTACATTGAATTTGAAAAGATCAGGATTAGCGACCGGCTGAATTTGTCGATGGAAATTGACATGGTGGATAACCCGGAAATTAAAATTGCCCCGCTGATACTGATAGTTTTTATAGAGAATGCCTTTAAACATTCAAAAAACACCTTCAACAAGGAAATTGACATCGATATTTCAATAAAAATTAGCGGTAACTTTATCTGTTTACGGGTAAGCAATTCGTACGATAAAGAGCAAAATAAAAACGGGATATTTGATGAAAATTCGGGCCTGGGGCTGGATAATACCCTTAAACGGCTCGGTTTATTGTACGGGGATGACTACGAACTAAAACAGGATACCGAAAATGAATTATACCATGTTAGCCTGCGATTAAAAATAAAAAAATGATGATCAATTGCCTGATAGTAGATGACGAGCCGGTTGCCAGGAACATTATCAGGAATTATTGCGGCCATTTACCGGCGCTCAATATCATAGCCGAATGCGGCAATGCGCTCGAAGCCAAAGAAATTTTATCGGCCAATAAAATTGATTTGTTGTTCCTCGACATCCACATGCCGGTATTAAATGGTATTGGCTTTTTAAATACGCTGAAAAACGCCCCGCAGGTAATATTTACCACCGCGTATCAGGAGTATGCAGTAAACGCTTTTGATCTTTCGGCCTGTGATTATCTGCTTAAACCCTTTTCGCTCGAGCGTTTCATTATAGCGGTTGATAAAGCAAAAGAAAAATTACTCCATTCAAAACCGCCCGTTCAGGAAAGCGGCGCGGCTACTCAGCAGCCGGACTACTTTTTTATCAAGTCGGATGGGAAGGCCCACAAAATAGCTTATGCTGATTGTTTATATGCCGAGGCACAGGGTAATTACACCAAGGTCGTTACCCTCAAAACTGCTATCCTTACCAAAATGGCCTTCTCGGCATTTATTACCCTGCTTCCACCGGACCAGTTTATCAGGGTACACCGGTCGTTCATCATCAACAAAACGATGATCAGCCATATTGAGGGCAACCGGGTATTTATTAATCAGGCTGAAATACCCATCGCGCAAAATTACCGCGACAGCTTTTTCAGCCTGATCGGGTTATAATAAATACCAACCAAGGATGCGTCTTTAAACATTTCCTTTCTGTTACTTTATCGGTTTAAGTTATTTTTTTGTATTGCAAACCGCTAACTTTATTTTCTTCAAATAAAAGTTTTAATTTTTCGCTTATCACCGTTTTGATAGTATATTTTTTTACCCTGAAGATATTAGCTTTGTCTGGGATATCCACTGGATTCAAAATCAACTTCTCGAAGAATTCATATTCCCCGGCCTTGTCAGGCCTTATCGGATCATCTTTTACCCATTTCACAAAAACAGACTTGCTTTCATCCACACATTCTATTGCATTATTTACCACCATCAAGTGATAATTGATCTTGGAATTGGGATCGACCTCCGGTTTTACCGGGATAAACTGTACCTCATCTTCGTTAACCAGGTTCTTGACTTTTTCATTTACGATAAATAATTCGAAGTCCGCCATTGTAAAATCTAACGGAATCCCCTTTTTTCTGCACGAGACAAATAATTCTTTTTGAGGAACCTCTACCTTACCGGGGCTTACATATTTCCAAAAATCCCATTCGCCATCAAAATTGATACTACCTAAAAACCAACGTTTTTTGGGTATGTACAATTCATCTACTATTTCATAATAATCCATAAGGAAGCATCTCAAATATTGTCTTTAGCAATCACGCTCCAGTCATCATTGCCATGCCCTTTTGCTATCCATTTATCCATTTCGGCGGCAATAGCCGGAATTACGGCTAATTCTATTTCTCCTTCTGCTGCTGCCTTCATCATTAACCCTGCATCCTTACGGGCCATATTTAACTCCCATGATGGATTTTTAAAATCGCCTTCGGTTATCCGTTTAAGCCGTGCTGGCAGTGATGCGCCCGGATTCCAGGTTCCAAATAATGCTACAATATCGGCGGCGGAAATACCCTGTGCCTTGCCCAGGGCCAGTGTATCCGATAGGCCTGCGGTAAAAGTTAAAAGAAAAAGATTACCTATCAGTTTAATACCGGCGGCTTTACCTTCTTCGTTACCAAAGTTCATGACCTTTCCAGTCATTTTTGATAATTCAGATTCCATCTTGCTGATAACCTCCTGGTCGCCCGAAACCAGCATCGTACCGGTGCTTTCCAACGCATTAGGCGGGCCCATAAATACCGGGGCATGAAGGTAGGTGTAACCTTTGGCTTTCCACGCGGCCGTCCTTTCTATGGCGCCTTTGGCTGATGTGGTGGTATGATCAATAATGATAGCACCCGGTTGAAACCCGGCGCTTGCGGCAGCCAGTACTTCGTTCACTGTATCATCATCCTTAAGGCAAACATGAATAATAGCAGCGCCTTTTACAGCCTCGGCAACATCAGCAAAGGCCTTTGCACCATCAGCTTCCAGCGCCTTCGCTTTGGCAGCAGTGCGGTTCCACACCTGCACTTCGTCGCCTTTTTTTAACATCGCCTTTACAAAATTTGAGCCTAAAAGACCCATTCCCAAAAATGCTTTCATCATAAATTTGTTTGGATAAAGGTAACAAGTAAAAGATTTACTGAGGTTGGTGTTGTGTCAATTTTCAGGATTCTTTAAAGTTTGTGTGGGTGAAATTAACACAGAGAAGCAGAGGAGTCGTAAAGTACACAAAGAGTGATAAAATGACTGTTTTAGATAAAATACCAGGCGTTTTCCCCTTAAAAACTCAGTGTGCTCTGTGAGCTTTCAGTTTCTCTGCGTTAAAAATTCAGCCCGGCTTCGCTGCCTTTTTGCCAGTTTTAGTCTTTACCCACAAAAACGATTATTATTACCAAACAGAATCAAACATTTTTTCTTTTACCTTTGCGGCATGCCCAAAGCCAAGCAGTACCCTGTAAGTTGCAGAGACATAACACCTGAACTTGAGTTTTATGAAGAAGCCGTAGAGCTGCAAAAAAAAGCGGAAAGCTATTTGTTAAGCTTTTATTGGTGCCTGGAAGTCAAAGAATGCTTTTTATATACCAATATAGGTGATGTATTTGCTATTTACCTTTTCGACATCATAAACACGGCGAGTGATGACGATAACTTACTATGGGTTGTAGCTGGTGACATACCATCCATGTACCTGGATGTAATAGGACCGCGTTCAACCACCGAGGTACTGGAAGATTATATAACCTTAGCCGAGGATTGGATTGAACACGTTAAAACCGGCCAATCTGTAGAAACATGCTTTCCATTTAATGCCGATCCAAGCATTGAGTTGGCAAAGCTTTTAGAAACAAAAATTTCTTTTATGAGCAATACGCTCGTTCATCACATTGATAACATTACGCTGAAAAAGTAAAGCGGGGCGCCGCAGCAAAAGCCAATCGCCTTTACTACAGCACCCCGCTTTTTGCAAGGTTAAATATGGGCTTATTTAAAGCCCACAGTAACATCGCCGCTTGATGCCGATGCACTAACCTGTGCGCCGCCGCCGTTTATACTGCCGCTAACGTGGCCCTTTTTCCATTCGCCGTTAAAGCCCGATGGCGCCTGGCCCACGCTTTCACCATACAAATTCAAGTCAAGACCTTGTTTTGCAGGCAATTCCAAATCGATATTACCAGCACTTGTATGCAGTTTAAGATAACCTCCTACGTGTTCCATTTGTGCCGACAGGCTGCCCGCACTGGTATTGGCATCCAGGCTGCAATTCATGTGTCTCAGCTCAATGCCGCCACCTGATGTGCCGGTCACCAGTTCGCCTTCAATATGGTCGCCTTCAACACCACCGCCACTGGTGTGAGCATTGATGGTACCTTTTAAATCTTTAAGTATTAAGCCGCCGCCGCTGGTTACCAGCTTTATTTTACCATCGCAATGTTTTGCCGTAATGCCACCGCCGCTGGTTTGCAAATCGATATCATCGCTCGAATTGGAGACATCAATACCGCCGCCACTGGTGTGCCCGTTAATAGTGCCGCTCAATTTATCAAGCTGCAAACCGCCGCCGCTGGTTCTGAAAGTTTCGGTACCGGTTAAATTATCCAGATGGATACCGCCACCACTGGTTTTCAAATCGGTTGATACATGTTGCGGAACATATATTTTAAATGATATGCTCATTTGCTTTCTCCAGTTCGAAAACTCGTGCCTGTTTTTTACGGTTGCCGTTAATTCATGGCCATTAACCGAAACATTCATTTCATAATCTTCACTGAGGCGTTTTTCAATTTCTTCTTTCGTCAGTTCCTGGTTGTTATTGCCTTTTATGTACACTTCAATGCGCGGCGCTTGTCCGCTTTCGCCACTAACCGAAATACCGCCTGCTGATGTACTCACTACTACACTGCTAATAGCATCGCTGGCTAATGATTTGGTAATATATGGTGTTTTGCCGTCGTAGTCCTGTGCCAATGCAGCAACACTTTGGCTGGCTACAATAAATAGGGTTAAAAAAGTCTTCATAATTTCTTTTTGAGTTTATGCAATAAGAGACTTTGCTTTTTTGCGATACGTTGCATTGATTGCGATATTTATTTTTGCGAGGCTGTTAGTTTTTACCACAAAGAGCACAAAGAGTTTCACAAAGGGCACGAAGAACAAATTAAACTTTGTGTCCTTTGTGCTTTTCGCTTTGCGTTCTTTGTGGTAAAATCAAACATAAATGGACAAAAGTTGAGTATTTTTGGCTCTATGACGCTTTGTGGGGGGGGGTAAACGTGTGAATTTTTAACACAGAGAAACAGAGAGGACACAGAGTCCGCGGAGTTTTTTGGTATCAAGGGCAAGTTAATTACTTAGCGATCTGACAATCAATAATTTTTAATTTTTTCTCTGTGTTCTTTGCTCCCTCTCTGTTTCTCTGTGTTTAAATTTAAGCTATACAAAATGTCATAGAACCGTATTTTTGATCTCATAAACATTTATCCATGCTTACATTAAAACGCGTTGACCATATCCTGATCACCATCCCGCAAGGAAAAACGGCAAAAGCCCGGCACTTTTATGCAACGGTTTTAGGACTTCACGAGATTGAAGGTAAGCACCCAAAAGGCGCCATTTGGTTTAACATGGGCGATATTCAGCTGCATGTGCGCGAAGAAGCGGGCGGCAATTATTCCGACAGGCATCCTGCTTTTGAAGTTGATGATTTAGCTGCTGCCGAACAATTTTTAAAAAGCAAAAATATCCTCATCAGCTATTCGTCAGAAATTGATGGAAGAGGGCGCTGTTTTTTTCGTGACCCGTTTGGGAACAGGTTCGAGTTGCTGGAGTATAGGTGATTGAACTTTTTATCATTTGGCACGGTTATAGGTATATAATTTATTATATTTGAATATATAGAATTACATCATGGCTATTAAATTACCCGGATTGACCGATACTTCACATAAAAATAAACATGGGGATATATATCTTGTTGATAAAACTGCTAATCAGGCAGATTCTTCGCTTGAATGGTATCGTCTTACGGAAAGTTCGAGGAGCCTCTTAAATTCGGTTATTGCCGCTACTACACGAGAAAAAATAAAATTAAGGGGTGCCATAAATTCAGATAAAAAAAGATTAGCATATCTTGAAGGATTGAATGAAGAAGCCTACAGTGTGACGCAGAACGGCGAAAACTTTGAATCTATCGCAAAGATGAAAGCGATAATTGCGAAGTATAAGACCATTCTTGATTCTTTACAGTCAATTACTGTTTGATTTGAGCGATGTCTATCGATGAGCTTAAATCACAATATAAGTTACAATCCGAAATCTTCTGGATAACACAAAGAGAAATTATTGAGACCTTTACCAGATATATATTCCCTGTAAATCAACCGGTTGCCATTATTCTTGGCGGACAACCAGGTTCCGGAAAATCAGAATTAATCGGAAAAGCACAAATACTTCTGAAAAACAATGCCGTTGTCTGTAATGCCGATTTGTACCGTGAATTTCATCCCGACTACGAAGAAATAATTACTTATCATGAGGGAGATTATCCGGAAATAACCGCCAAAGTCGCTCAAGATTGGAACGATGGCCTTCGTGCGCATTGCGAACAACACCAATTAAATTTTATCATGGAGACCACTTTTTCGTCGGGAGAAAGAATGAATCAAACGCTCCATGATATAAAAGCGGCAGGTTATGTTGTTTATATCATGTTGATGGCGGTTCCTGCAAAAATCAGTTTACTTTGCACCTACCTCCGATATGAGGATTCAAAGCGCACTACGGGAAAGGGAAGACTCGTAGAACGACATATTCATGATGAAAAGTACGCGCGCGTTGCGGATACTTTGCAATTAGTACAAGCTGCAAATCTATTCGATCATCTTTTAATCTATTATCGTGCAACTGAGAATGCAACTCAAATTGAAAAACGCGATAAAATACTGTTATTGGCAGAAAACCCTCCCGACCCATTGACCGTTTATCTAAATGAACGTGATAAGCCATGGGATTCACATTCCCGGAGTTATTTTAAAAATAACTGCAACAATGTGATTCGTATGATGAAAGAACGAAATGCAGGGGAGGATGCTATTGAATTATTTAAAATCAATTTAAAGTGACTTTGACAAGTTAAATTTAAACAGCTTCTTGAATAAGATTTAATATATTAGCGCATCAAATTTTTAACTTTTGACGGAATTTCAACAAGTAAAGGAGTTCATCTTAAACAAACTAAAAAAGGAACTTCCGGGGTATCTGGCTTACCATAATATTGACCATACTTTAGATGTTTTGCAAGCCGCCGAAAATATTGCGGTGCATGAGGGTGTTAACGGCAACGATAAAAGGCTGTTACTAACCGCTGCGCTTTTCCATGATTCAGGGTTTTTAATTGGCCGCGACGAACATGAAGTTAAATCGTGCAGTATTGCCCGCTTGCATTTACCGGATTATAGTTACGGGCCTGATGAAATTGATTTGATTTGCGGACTGATTATGGCAACAAAATTGCCGCAAACACCGCATAACCTTTTACAAGCCATATTGTGCGATGCTGATTTGGATTATCTTGGCCGCGCCGATTTTTTTATATTAAGCGCCAGGCTTTTTACCGAACTGAAAGATGAGGGTTTAATGAAAGATGAAAATGAATGGAACCTGGAACAAACCAATTTTATAAGTAATCATCACTATCATACGCCAACCTCGGTAAGGTTAAGGCAGTCACAAAAGGAGCAGTACATTGAATTAATAAAATCAAAAATTTCAAACCAAATCTTCGATGGAGACGCATAGTTACCCCTTAAAGGCAGTTGTAAAGGATGTTGTATATATTGTGGCCGGTATTTTAGTGTGTGGTTTTGCATTAAAATGTTTCTTGGTACCCAATAACTTTTTCGATGGCGGCGTTACCGGTATATCTCTATTGATACACGAGTTATATCATGTAAATATTGCTTATGTAATTATCCCGGCTAATATTCCGTTTATTATTATGGGCGCGTTCCAGGTTAACAAAAGGTTTGCCTGGAAAACACTGGCCGCTATTATAGGGGTTTCTATTTGCTTTCAGTTTTTCCCCTACCCCGCCGAAATAACCCACGATAAATTGCTGGTTTGTATTTTTGGCGGTGTTTTTATGGGTACGGGCATCGGGTTGGCCATACGTGGCGGTTGCGCACTGGATGGGATTGAGGTGTTGGCCCTTTACACGCTTAAAAAAAGCAGTTTTACCGTTAGCGAAATTATATTAGGCATTAACGTGTTTATATTCTCGGTAGCGGCTATTAAATTGGGCCTGCCAACCGCGCTATATTCCATCATTACTTATTATGCGGCATCGCATACCATAAACTTTGTAATTGAAGGCCTGGAAGAATATACTGGTTTCACTATTATATCGGGCCATAGCGAAACTATTAAAGAAAAATTAGTGCTGGAGTTAGGCCGCGGCATCACCATTTATAAAGGCGAACGTGGCTTTTTGAAAGATAGCTTTGAGGTAAGTCACCCTACCGATATTATTTTTACCATAGTAACCCGCCTTGAAGTTAGGCGCTTAACCAACCTGGTTTACAGTATTGATCCCAAAGCATTTATGTTTACCAGCTCCATCAAAGAAGCCTCGGGTGGCGTGCTTAAAAAGCGGGCAAGACATTGAGGGGGGCGATGTGCAGATGCGAGGATGTGCAGATGTGCAAATGTTAGGAAATCGCTCCTGTCATTAAGCATTTTCATCTGCACATTTGCACATCAAAAAATCTGCACATTCTATTCAGTTACCTCATAAATAACCACCGGCTTCGCTTTGTTCTTCAAACTCACTTCGCCAATTTTGGTGCATTTAAATGATTCTTTTGCCTGGTGATAAACTTCTTCGCTGATGATAATTTGATTGGCCTTGGCTGCCGATTGCAGGCGTTGCGCCAGGTTTACCGCATCGCCAATTACCGTATAATCCAGCCGCTTTAACGAGGCCGAACCAATATTACCCGATACCATTTCGCCCGAGTTAATGCCGATGGAAACCTCAGGTTTAAAAACCTTATCGCCTACGGTAATTTCCTCCACCGATTTTAGCTGTTCTTTTATCGCTAACGCAGCGTCGATAGCCCGGTCAAGATGGTATTTTCCCCTAAAAACGGCCATTACGGCATCGCCCATAAACTTATCTACATGGCCCGTATGGGTAATTATTTCTTTTACTATTTTATCAAATAAGGAGTTAATAATTTTAACTACTGTATTGGCGGGCACGTTTTCGGTTATGGCTGTAAAGCCGCATATATCAACAAACATTACTGTTGCGTCCAGCATTTCGTTTGATGCCAAACTGGTTTCAAACTCCTTATGTGTCATAAAATTGAGCACATTTTCGTCAACATACATCTTCAGGATGTTGTTTTCTTTTATGGCCTTTATTGTTTCGCGTACCTGGGCCACATGGTTCACGGTTTTTTCCATTGTAAGGTCCAGATCCTCAAAATCAACCGGTTTAACAACAAAGTCAAATGCACCACGGTTCATGGCGGTGCGGATGTTTTGCATATCGCTATAGGCTGATACCATTACCGCCCTTACTACAGGATTAGCATCGGGCAAACGCGAGAGCAGGGCAAGCCCATCCATAACCGGCATATTGATATCACTTAAAATAATATCCATATCCGGATGCTCGCTCAGTTTTATAAGTGCGTCTTCGCCATTGTGAGCGAAAACAAATTCGTAAATATTTTCTCTGATTTTTTTCCGAAACTTTTGCTTTATCAGTAATTCCAGATCGGTTTCGTCGTCAACTACTAAGATTTTAGCCATTTGTTTAGTGTATAAAAGTTTTTAGTTTGTCCTTAAGTAATGTAAAATCAAGTGGTTTTGTTAAAAATTCGTTGGCGCCGTTTTGCATCGCCTGCTGCCGGTTTTCGTCGTCGCCGTAAGCGGTAATCATCATTACCACCGGCGGCGGTTTCTCATAGGCATGGCGTATGCGCGATAAAAGTTCAATCCCAGTCATCCCTGGCATATTAATATCGGATAAAATCAGTATCACTTCCGAGCGGTTTCTTTCCAGATAGTCCAGCGCCTCCTCGCCCGAAAGGGCAAAAGAAAAATCGAACTCGCCGTTCTTTATTTCCCTGCGGAAACGTTGAGTAAATAATGGTTGTACATCAACTTCATCATCAACTACTAAAATTTTCATGATCATCAGATTGTCTGGTTTTGTTTTAATTTATGGGTATTTTAACAGTAAATTCCGAGTATTCGCCTTCCTTGGTATCAACCTCAATGCTGCCGCCATGTCCCTTTGCAATAATATCATAGCTTAGGGATAAGCCTAATCCGGTACCTTGTCCGGTTGGCTTTGTAGTAAAAAACGGTTGCATTATCTTGTCCTTAATCGCGTCAGGAACGCCATTTCCGTTATCTCTTACTTTAATTGCTATCCATGTTCTGTATACGCGGGTGCTTAGCGTTACTTCGGGTTTGTACCCTGGCACACCACTTTTCTGCTTTTGGTCAACCGCGTAAAATGCATTGGTAAACAGGTTTAGCAGCACTCTGCCTATATCCTGCGGCACTACGTCAACCGTTGGCAATTTATCATCAAAGCTGGTAATCAATTCCGAATTAAAACTTTTATCCTTCGCCCTTAAGCCATGATAGGCAAGTCGAAAATATTCGTCGGCCAGTGTATTGATGTTTGTATTTTCTTTAACGCCGTTGCTTGCACGGCTATGTTGCAGCATCCCTTTAACAATACCATCGGCCCTTTTGCCGTGATGGATTATTTTCTCGAGATTTTGCCTGATATCATTCGCAATTGCAATAGCCTCTTCTGTATCGCCGTTGGCTAATTCAATTTCCATTTCACCAACCAGCTCCATGCTCACTTCCGAAAAATTGTTCACAAAGTTAAGCGGGTTTTGTATCTCATGCGCAATGCCGGCGGTAAGTTCGCCCAACGAAGCCAGTTTTTCCGACTGCACCAATTGCTGCTGCGTGGTTTGTAATAATGCCACGGTTTGTTCTAATTCATTTTTTTGTTTGGTTAGTTCGGCCGTGCGCTCGGCCACCTGTTTATCCAGCAATGCATTTTGAGCGGTTATTATCCTGAATTCCTCATGCTGTTTCCGGGTATTTGCCCACTTTGCCAGCACCCATATAAAGGCGGCAATCATGGGTAATATAAAATATTTATCGTACTCGTCGTAAAAGTCAGAATCAGCCTGTTTCACCAGCCCGGCAATAAAACCCACGCCAATTAAAGGATAGTGAGCTTTTAAAAACGGCAACATGGACGCAAAATCACGCTCGCGCTCTGCAAATACAATTATCCCCAGCAATAAAGCGCTTCCGCAGATATACGCCAAACCGTTATCAAAATACGCTTTGGAAACCACAAAAAGCACTGCCGACGCGCCAAGCGCAACGTTCATCAAGCTGGCCCACTTAAGGCTCAGGGGAGATAATTTAATTGATTTTTTTAAACGGCTTACCAATAAAAATGAAGCCAGAAACAAAAGGACATCCATAGCATTAAAATTATCTCAATGTACAAACTAAAGCTAATTTTTTTATAATTATTGCTGTTGTGTTGTAAAATATAAATTCCATTAGTTCTGCGCAGGCAAACTGATGGTAAACTCGGTGTACTCCCCTTCTTTCGTATCAATATTAATACTGCCTGCATGTCCCTTTACTATAATATCATAACTGAGCGATAGCCCGAGTCCGGTACCTTCGCCGGTTGGTTTTGTAGTAAAAAATGGTTGCATTATCTTGTCTTTTATGCTGTCGGGAATTCCATTGCCGTTATCGCGCACACTTATTTCAACAAAACCTTTTTTTACAGTGGTAGTTAAGGTTACTGTTGGCTGGTAGCGGCCCGTAATGGTCTTCTTTTTTTGATGTACTGCATAAAACGCATTGTTAAATAAGTTTAACAGCACCCTTCCAATATCCTGCGGTACTAAATTAATTTTAGGGGCGCTATCATCCAAATAGTTTTCCATCGCCGAATTGAAGGTTTTGTCTTTGGCCCGCAAACCATGATAGCTAAGGCGGAAATATTCGTCTGCCAAATTGTTGATATCGGTCAGCTCCCGCTCGCCGCTGTTATTGCGCGAATGTTGGAGCATATTTTTAACAATGCCATCGGCCCGTTTGCCATGCAATGTTATTTTTTGCAGGTTTTGTTCCAGGCTTTCCAGTATTTCATTTTCCAGTTCCGGGTCGCGTACCTCTTTGGCCTGTTCTTCTTTAAGCTCGGCTATCAGTTCCACACTTACTTCGGCAAAGTTATTTACAAAGTTTAATGGGTTCTGAATTTCATGCGCTATACCTGCGGTTAATTCGCCCAGTGAGGCCAGTTTCTCACTTTGTACCAGCTGCGTTTGGGTCACCTTCAATTCGCCAAATGCTTTTTCCAGTTCATCGCGCTGTGCTTCCAATTCTTCTTTTTGTTGCAGCACTTCTTCGGTACGGAGGTTTATCTTGTGTTCGAGCACCCGTTTCTCGCGCAACAATTGCAGCGATCGATAGTAGACAAAGCCGTATACAATACCCGCCATCAGGAAAACGTAAATAATACACGCCCATAATGATACCCACCATGGCGGGTTGATGGTAAAATCAAGTTCGGCGGGTTTGCTCCAGGTGCCGTCCTTGCTTTTTACCGAAACCTCAAAAGTGTACAGTCCGCGCCTCAGGTTAAAATAATTTCGGGAGAAAGGTATTGGCGTAGGTTCGCTCCATTCATCGTCCAAACCGGTTAGCCGGTACCGATACCACGATGTATCGCGCTTAGCTAAATTTAACGCCGAAAATTCAAACTGTACATAGTTTTGATTGTGTGGAAGCTGCAGGTTTGATGGCAAGTTATAAGGTCCGTCAACACTGTCCCACTTGATGCCTTCATCTAAGGCATAGCCCGAATTTATCGGAATCTCTCCCTTAACATAGTGCGTATTCCCCTGTCCCCACAAAGTATCGGTACCGCTTACGTTAAATAGCGACCGGTCAACAAACGCTTTCTGGCTATCCATTATCCTTATTCCAGAAATATAGGGGATAGACTGTGTGGTGTCTTTATGGCCCAGGTCTAAAACCGTTGCGCCAACATCGCCCCACCAATACAGCCCATCGCGGGTTATTAAATCACTTAAATAGGATGTAGTTACCTTCCCCAGGCCGTAGTTTATCCCAAACGATTGCACGCCCCATTGCCCATCGGCTTTTATACCATCGGCAGGGGGGATTATTTTTGTTATCCCTTTTGAAGTGCCCGCATACATATCATGTTTGTATCGCAACAACGAAAGCACTGTTTCATCGGCCAGGCCCTGGGCAGCAGAAAAAGTACTTAGCGTTTGGTGCCTAAAATCGGCTATATAAATACCATGATGGGTGCCAATCCATATATTACCCCATTCATCTTGCGCAAATATTCTGCTTGGGGGAAGGTTTAAATCGCTTGTGTTGGTAATGTACCTGATAATGCCCTTTGCCGGGTCGATATATCCTATTGCCCCAACTGCCGAACTCATCCATATATTGCCCTGCTTGTCCTTCATTAAGTCGGTGAAAAGCGCATTTGCAAGCCCGGCGCCTTTGTCAATAAACTTCAGCGTGTTATCCTTAGGGTCATATACGTCCAGGCCGTTCCTTCCCCCTCCAATCCAAATACGTCCGGCATTATCCTGTGCTACCGCAAATATATTGCGGGAATGAAGCCCCTGCTTAATAGACAGGTGCGAAATGGTTTGTTTTACGGAATCAATAATATCCAAACCCGCATTGGTGCAGATAAAAATTTTACCATCAATTTGCCTAATGTTTTGGATCGAATCGTTAGTGAGGCCTTCGCGCGTAGTTAAATGCCTGATTGTTTTATTTTTCCTGTCCAGGATGTCCAGGTCGCTCGAAATACTGGCCTGCCATATTAGTCCGCGGCCATCCTCAAAAAGGGTTCCGGTGGGCACTTTCCCAATTTGCTCCTTCACTACGCCGCTATGGGGTATCATGTTTAAACCCATAAAGGTTGCAATCCACTCCTGTCCCCTGTTATCCTGGGTAGCGTTAATTACCACATCGCTATTTAATCCGCTTTCCCTTTTCAAATTTTGCAGGGTATGATTGGGGAGGTTAATTATTTCGGCGCCCACGTTTTGATTTGATATCCATACCCTCCCCTTATCGTCCTGCGAAAAGTTGAGCACATTTGGATTTGATGCCTTAGCTTCTTCAAACAATTGCATGGAATTTGTTTGCGGATTTAAAACATTTACGGCCCCGTTGTTCATTCCCATCCATATATTCCCGGCCCTGTCGCAAAAAAGTGCGGTGCTAAATGTAGTATCTAATTTGGCGCAATTGGCTTTATCAATATGTTTAATAGTTTTATTTTCCAGGTCAACTACCGACAGCGATTTGCCGCCCGAAATCCATATCCTGTTCAATTTGTCCTGGGTTATGCCCATGGCTACTGTATCGGCGAGCCCATTCTTTTTATTCAAAAAACGTATGGTTTCGGCCTGTTGATCAATGATAGATACTCCTCCCGACAAGCCGCCGGCAATCCAAATTCTCTGCTGCTTATCAATCAGCATTCTGAAAGGATTATTACTGCTTAAGCCCTGAGCCATGGTTAGCTTTCTTAATGTGCCGCCCCTGGGGTCAACTATTTGCAGCACCTGGTTAAACGAACATACCCATATACGGCCCAATTTATCCTCGGCCATATTAATGATGTTGTAATCAAGCGGTCCCGTTATATAGGAGCACAGGTCCTCGCCATCATAGCGAAAAAGGCCCTGTTTGCCGCCTATCCATAAAAAACCTTCGTGATCTGTAAACAAACAGGTAACAGAGGTGCCCTGAAATACGTCCGGAAGTTCGTAAATAGGCGCAGTGCCTGCGGCTCTTAACTTTGGCGGGCCAACCCTGATATGTTTTGGGGGCGCCAATATATAACTTTTAAATACCAGCGGCTTCGAGGGCAATTTGTCTATCTTAAAATCCTGCTCGGGGTTGGGGTTATAATTAAAACTGGTTACCGAATCATTTTTTGGAAAGGGTTTAAATCCCGAAGAATCATAAGAGCGAACGGGCAGCTTATTCAACTCAAATTTTTCAACAACCGGCACTATCGGCACCGTTTTAATAGCGGCCCAGTTGATGTTTTTTGGCTTGCTTAACCCCAAAGGCTGCACAACCGGTGGTTTAAATTCAATTGGAGGGGGGGCTTGGGCTTCGGCGTTTTTATTTTTATTACATGCCGAAAGTGCCGCAAACAGCAGGCCCGCAGCTATGCAGATATAAATATTCTTTTTAACAGTGATCATACTTCGTTTCGATAGTTTCGTGTTCTTTTCGGTTAAGGCGGCTCATAAATCCGCTTTATTCTATAGCGGCAATTGAAGCCTAAATATAGTAAATTCCCCCTCTTTTGTATCCACTTTTAACTCGCTGGCGCTGTCGCCAATCACCTCCCAGCTCAACACCAAAAAAAGCTGTTTTAACAGGCGTATAAAAACATTTTTTAACCGGGTACATACGTTAATGGTTTTGTGAAAAAACGGGAGTTTAAGGCTGATCATTAAAAGTTTACAATATAGTAAAACTTATGAAAAGGCTTTGTCGCATATTTTGAATAATGCAAAATTGGCTTTAAAAACTAATTTGGGTCAAGTTTTGCCAAAATCGCTTTCTTTTTAATATATTGCGGCATTAACTATTACGAATTAAACGACGATATTTCTGAAGGCCCCGGCAGATATATTTTCTACTTTTTAAACTATGGAGAAACCTTACCTCAGATGCCGTAAATGCAATTCCGTTTATCATTACCCGGTTAGCCGTAGCTGGTTTGGAAGTGTTTTTCTATTCTTTTTGCCGATAAGAGTGTTTTTTTGCGCTCGATGTGCAAGAAACCGCCATGTTTGGATCACAAAGGAAGGCTTAAAAAAATACAAACGTGTGTAACGGCCTCAAAGCCCCGATTGATAAGCCATTTTCATGTATTTCCGGACTTCGTCGTTGATGTCTTCTTTAAGGTAAATGCGTAAGTGATGATTAAAATCATCGCTGCCCGGTACAGGTTTTATTTTGTTGAAGCACAAATTATCAGCATAAGCCTGCTTAAACGGGAATACCACATCAATAAAATTCTTGCCTAACTGAATGATATAGGCAAACCTTGTACGCGCAGCAAACGATATCATTGACTTTGCGGGATGCACCCTCATATCCCCGATAAGGCGGTACTCATCAACCAGATGAAAAAACAGGTCAACAGTATGTTCAGATTTTCCAGCTAAAAAATCAGATAGCTCTTTATCCCGGCACGAATGTACCTGGTTGGTATTTACAAATTGTTGGCTGCATAAAGGGCATATCCACATCTTATTAGTCATTAGGTCATTCGCTGCGCTGTCATTGGGTCATTTTCCCAAACTCGAATTTCTGGAATCAACTGAATTTTTTGAATTCAATTCCGTTAATTCTACAAATTCCACTAATTCAGGTTCTATTCGCTACGCAAACTCCTCACCGGATTAGCCAGCGCTGCCCGTATGCTTTGATAACTTACCGTTAATAAGGTAATTATTAAAGCAGCCGCTCCTGTCAATGCAAATATCCACCACGCAATTTCCGACCTGTACTGGTAGCTTTGCAACCATCCATGCATAAAATACCAGGCCGTTGGCGTAGCAATAAACAGCGATATGATAACCAAACCTACAAAATCCCTTGACAATAATCCCCATAAGCTAAACACCGATGCTCCCAATACTTTGCGCACACCAATTTCTTTTGTGCGTTGTTCGGCCATAAATTGGGCCATGCCGAATAAGCCAAGGCAACTGATGAATATAGCTAAACTGGCGAAAAAGCTGGCTAATTTGCCAATTCGAACTTCGTTATTGAATTTTTTTGTATACTCGTCATCCACAAACTGGTAATCGAAGGGTTGGGCGGGGTTATATGTCTTATAAACCTTTTCTATTTTAGCTAATGCTTCATGTGTACTCATTTTAGGGTTTATGCGTACAATTACATCATCGCCGCCACCTTTTAGCAGGTGATAAAGGGTTGGCCTTACTGGGGCATAAGGCGACTCGGCAACCACATCTTTAACCACGCCAATTATTTTGTAAGGCACGCCATCCCACTTCAATATTTCACCAACCGGTTTTGTAAAGTTCATCACCTTTGCTGCAGCCTCATTAATAATAAAAGCAGCCGAATCGCTGGGATAAGCGCTCGAAATATTGCGGCCATCCACAAATTGCCAGTCGATGGTTTTCCCGTAATCGTAAGAAATATCAATATTAGGAAATTCAACCGCCATGGCCGGGTCCTTGCCCCGCCAGTTGAAGCCGCTATTGGTGGAATAATCGGCCGTTGTAGGACTGCCGGCCTCGGCAATGGATACAACCGCCCCCGATTTGATCAGCTCGTCTTTAACGGCAGCAAACTGTTTATGAATATCGCCGGTTACCATTGGCAGATTTACCAAACCATCGCGGTTATAACCAACCGGCCGGTTTTTGGCAAATTGTATCTGTCGGAAAACGATGATGGTACAGATAATTAAGGTTACTGAAACCCAAAACTGCACCACAACCAGCACCTTGCGCGGGATAGCTGCTAACCGGCCAACCTTAAATGTACCCTTTAATACTTTAACCGGTTGAAATGACGATAGGTACAGCGCCGGATAACTGCCTGAAATAAGCCCGGTGATCAGGCTAAAGCCAATACCCAGCAGCCAAAACAAAGGACTGCTCCACAAAATGTTTAGTTTTTTCCCGGCAACATCATTAAAAAAAGGCAGTCCAAGTTGTACAAAAAGTAACGCTAATGCAAAAGCGAAAAGTACTACCAGCAACGATTCGCTTAAAAATTGGTAAATCAACTGAACGCGCAGCGAACCGATTGCCTTACGGATACCCACTTCCTTAGCGCGTTTTTCGGAGCGGGCAGTACTCAAATTCATAAAATTGATACAGGCCAGTAACAATATAAATACACCTATAATGCCAAACAACCAAACATACTGGATAGCGCCGCCAACACTAACCCCGTTTTTAAACTCGGAGTACAGGTGCCAGTTTTTCATCGGGTCCAATATCACCTGTGGTTTCTGTATCAGCTCGCTTTTGTTTATCTTGCTTAGTTTGATGTCCTTTATCTTCGCCGAAACTACTTTGATGTCGGCATTGTCGGCCAGTTGCACAAAGCCCATATAGCAGTTACAGCGCCAGGGGTCGGGCTGCTGCTTCATGTTGCGAACCTGCGAAAGCAACTCCCAGGGCGCAATAAACTTTAAACCGGCAAAGGTGGAGTTATCGGGCAAATCTTCATAAACACCGGTTACCTTAACCGTTTGGTCGTTGTCAATCTTCATTATCTTGTCAATTGGGTCGGCATCGCCAAAAAAGGCTTTGGCTGATGTTGCCGACAGCAGGATAGACGACGGATCATTAAGCGCCGCATGGGTGCCCCGTATCATTTTTACCGACAGTATATCCAACGCCGAAGGCTCGAGATAGGAGCCTTCCTTATTTAGCTTTTTATCACCAAATGATAATATGTGGCCATAGTTAAACGACCCCATCGAAACATACTTAAAATCGCTTCCAAAACTTTTGCGCAGCTCGCCGCCCATAGGCCAGGGGATGCTCTCGCCCGTGCCTATGCTACCATTCATCGTAAAGTTTTGCTTTACCTGGGCAATACGGTCGTAGTTTTTAAAGTTTTTATCGAACGATAATTCGTCCCATATCCATAGGCCGATGAGCATGGCCACCGCCATACCTACCGAAAGCCCTGTGATATTAATTAGTGAATGCGCCTTGTTACTAACAAGGTTTCTCCAGGCGATTTTTAAATAATTTTGTATCATGTTTCGGTCATTTGCTGCGCATCATTCGCTGCGCTGTCATTGGTCATTATTTAAATACAACTATGCTTCGTCTTTTCGGACTTCCGGACTTTCCGGACTCAGCTACTCCTCCTTCAAATACTTCGTTGGGTTTGACGTATGCGCTTTATAAATATGCCACGATACGCTTACAATAATCATTAGTATGAGGCTTAAAAAGGCTAAAACCAGGGGCGTAATGGATACGGACGATTTTTCTAACAACAGCAGGAATAAATTGCCGGTAAGCCAATATGAAAATGGCAGGCCAATTGCAACCGCTATCCCAACGGCAAATAAAAACTCTTTATTAATGATATAAACAATGGTGCCCATACCTGCGCCCAGCACCTTCCGTACACTTATTTCCTTCATTTTTTTGCCTAATATTAATAAGGCCAAACCAAATATTCCTGATATCGATATCACAATCATGATCATCGCCGCCGCGCCTATCACCTGCGCAATTTGGTAAAACCCGCTAAAATATCCATCAAAAACGGTATCCTGGTAATGATACTCGAACGGCAAATTGGGGTTTACCCGCTTCCACACCTTTTCTACCGATTTATGTGCGCTCGAAAAAAGGCCCAACGATGTTTTAGCGTAAACGTAGGCTACATCGGCTGGTTTACAGCCCATCAGCATTACCGGTGGCACGGCCCTTTGAAAATCTTCGAAGCGAAAATCATTCACCTCGCCTACCACTTTGTACTGTTTATTATTATAATCAATGCTTTTACCGATGCCGGTCGTCCAGTGCATTTGTTTCAAAAAGGCCTGGTTAACCAGTATGGCATCCGTTTGATCGGACTGGAATTGCGGGTTTAAATCCCTGCCTTTGGTGATGCTGATACCCATTTGCGTAGCAAACCCCGGCAACGCGCTCAGGCTTTGTACGGTTTGCTCCTTGCCATCGGTTTTAATAACCATTTGGGTGCTCCAGTAGCCAAGTGCCTGTACCGAACCTGTAACAGCCTTTGCCGTATTGCTGCCCAGCAATTCATCCTTAAAAGTCTCATATTTTGCTGTCTTATCTAAGTTAACCACTACGTTATTGGCCGGGGTATAGCCCCATGGCTTTGCTTTAACCTCCTTGTTTTCGTTTACGAAAGACAGCGTAACCGAAATAGCTAAAAAAGTAAGGAAAAACTGGAAGCCAAGCAACGCTTTGCGAAAGCGATTTTTGCTGCCCATTTTGCTGTTGCCCTTCATAATGGCCACGGGTTTAAAAGCCGATATATAAAAGGATGGATAAGCTGCACCACTTATAGCCGAAACCACAATTAAAATTAACAACGTAACCCAGGTACGGTAATTAGCAAACATTGATTTAGATAAATCCACATTTACAATTTGGGCAAACCAGGGTATAAACAGGTATTTTGCCAGCAACACCCCTATCATAACAGCGATGGTACACAGTATTATGTTCTCCAAAATAAACTGTATGATAATCTGTTTACGGCTGCTGCCCATTACTTTGCGCACGCCTATTTCCTTTAACCTTGCCGAGGCCGAGGCAATGGCAATATTCATATAATTAAAATAAACCAACAATAAAGTGGCGATGGCAATTATCAGCAGCATGAAATAAGCGGCTATATGCGTTGAGTTAAAATGATTGTTGAACACCGCATACGAATGAAAGTTCATTGTGCGCAATGGCTGGTAATTGTAGGCAACAATTTTATTGTCTTTATTAGCTGCATTGTACAATTCTACATACTTTTTATTTTGCGCTATTATTGGTGTTAAGGCAGCTTCATTAGTGGCCTCCAAAAAAGTAATATCTGTGTTTTGGGCCCAGTCGCCGGTTTTGTCCATGCCTAAAGCCGTCATTTTAGCGTGAGGCACCAATGCCGAAAAATACCAGGATGACTCAATTGGCATTTTATCAAAAACGCCTTTGACGGTAAAGTTTACCACCATTTCCTTACCGTTATTATTAAACCGGAGATTTACGTTTTTACCAACCGGGTTTACCTTACCAAAAAGCTTGTTCGACAAGTACTCGGTTAGCACAATGCCATCCAGATCGGTAAAATGTTGTTTGTTGCCCCATTTTACAGGAAAATCAAACATTTTGTAAAAAGCATCATCCGTAAACGTTACATTTTCTTTAAAAACATTATCGTTCTCTTTAATAATAACGCCGGCACTACTTATCCGGGTGAAGTTTTTTATTTGAGGGAAATCGGCCTTAAGCATGGGCCCCATCGGGGCAGGCGAATCGCCCCAGGGTTGCTGGTTACCATTTTTTTCGGTGATTCGTTCAATAACAAAAAGGTTATTGATTTTGCGATGGAAACTATCCATGTGCATGGACCAATCGAAAAACTCAAATACCACCATACTACAGCCAACGGCCAAAGCAAGCCCAAGGATATTTATAGTTGACGATAAGCGGTTTTTTGTGAGATTACGAAAACCTAATTTAAAGTAGTTCCTGATCATGATGTTGGTTTATTAGTTCACTGGCTCATTCGTTCATTGGTTTGCCTCAATATCGTAATTTTTGATACTTATCAAACTTCTATAAAACAATGAACAACCAATGTGCCACAATCACCACAAATTGACTATCAATTAGTTATCATTAAATTTACCTTAAAGGCTGTCCGCTTTCGACACACCCGGATGTTCGGTTTTGTATTGGTCGTTCGCTCCGTGTCATTGGGTCATTGTGTCCTTTTGTCATTGGCTGATTTGCCCGGTTTTATCTTTCGGGCTTGCTGACTTTCCGGACTTTCGGACTCAATCTATTCTTCCTTTAAATATTGTGTGGGATTGGCAGTATGTGCTTTATAAATATGCCACGTTACACTTGCTGCTGTCATCCCTATCAAACTTAAAAAAGATAAAATAAGCGGCGAAAAAGACACCTTTGATTCGGGCGCAATCTGGCCAAATAAACTGCCAGTAATCCACCACGAAAGCGGGAAACCAAATAGTATGGCAAACCCAATGGCAAATAGAAATTCTTTATTTATCAGATAAATGATGGTCCCCATGCCGGCGCCAAGTACTTTTCGTACACTTATTTCCTTCATCTTTTTACCTAAAATAAGCAGGGCCAATCCGAAAATGCCGGATACTGAAATAATGATCATTATAATAGAAGTAATTCCCATTAGCTGCGAAATTTGGGTAAAACCATTAAAATAACCATCGAACACCGTATCCTGGTAATAGTATTCAAAAGGCAAATTGACATTCACGCTTTTCCAACTTTTTTTTACGCTTTCATGTGCATTTGAAAAAAGACCAGGGGATGTTTTCACGTAAGCGTAATTTATCTCTTCGGGCCGGCATCCGGTCATCACCAGGGGATCAACAGGAGTTTGAAAGTTTTCGAAATGAAAATCGTTTACTTCGCCCACAATTAAATATTGGTGTTTTTCGTATGCTATCGTTTTTCCAATCGCTGATGTCCAGTGCAGCTTCCTCAAAAAAGCCTGGTTAACCAGTGCAGTATTGGTTTTGTCGGTTTCAAACTGCGCGTCCAAATCCCGACCCTTAGCTATACTTATTCCCAATTGTGTTGCAAAGCCGGGTAAAGCACTTATACCCTGTACAGTTTGGTCTTTCCCATCGGTTTTAATTACCATCTGTTTAGTGAAGCTGCCAAGCGCCTGAACAGACCCGGTTACCGATGTTATCTTATTATTACTTTTCAGTTCATCTTTAAAGGCTTCGTAATTTGCTCCCTTATCTAATGTTACTACTACATTATTTTCCGGATCGTATCCCCAGGGCCTGGCTTTAATATGCTTTGTTTCCTGTATGAAAGCTATCGCAGTGGAGATTGCCAAAAAAGCAAGGAAAAACTGGAACCCTAACAATGATTTCCGGAAGCGGTTATTGCTGCCCATTTTGCTACTGCCTTTCATAATATTTACCGGCTTAAATGCGGATATATAAAAGGACGGATAAGCCGCGCCGCTTAAAGCCGATACAATTACAAGCGTAAATAATGCGGCCCAGGTACGGTAATTTGTGAAAACTTTTTGCCCCAATTCTACCCCGGCTATCGGAGTAAACCAGGGGATGAAAATAAATTTGGCCAAAAACAACCCGATGATTACAGCTACGGTACAAAGTATGACGTTTTCAATAAGGAATTGAAAAATAATTTGTTTCCGGTTGCTTCCCATCACCTTTCGTACGCCGATTTCCTTTAACCTGGTAGAAGCCGCAGCAATGGCAATATTCATGTAATTGAAATAAACCAGCAATAGAATTGAAATAGCAATAGTAATCAGCCTAATGATACCAAGTGGCCGCGTGGCGTTAAACTTCTGGTTGTTTACCTGGTAAGCATGGAATTTCATCGTTTTTAAAGGCTGAAAATGGAACGAAGAAATTTTATCGCTGGGGTTGACTGTGTTATATAAACCTAAATATTTTTTATTGAGCCGTTGTATGGGCGCCAGAGCGGCTTCATTATCAGCCTCAATAAATGTAATATCTGTGCTTTGGCTCCAGTCGCCGGGTTTATCCAGCCCAAGCGCTGCCATTTTGCTATACGGGATAATAGCCGAAAAGTGAAATGATGATTCAACAGGCAGCTTTTCAAACACCCCCTTAACGGTAAAGTTCGTGACGGTTTCCCTGCCGTTATTGTTAAGCCTTACGCTTATCGTTTTTCCCAAAGGATTTTCTTCACCAAAAAGCTTTTGCGAAAGTGGTTCTGTTAACACGATGCCGTTCGGGTCGTTAAAGGTTTGCTTATCACCCAGTTTTATCGGAAAGTCAAACATATTGTAAAAGGCATCGTCGGCAAAAGTTACGCTTTCGCTAAAAACGTTATCGCCCTGTTTAACGGTTACCCCGGTATAATTTAACCGTGCTATATTTTTTATTTGCGGGAAATCATTTTTGAGCATCGGCCCCATCGCAGCAGGCGAATTGCCCCACAATTGTTCGTTGCCGTTTTGTTGGCTTACACGTTCAATAACAAAAAGCTTATTGAGTTTATGATGAAAGTTGTCCATATGCATAGACCAGTCGAAAAACTCAAACACCACCAAACAGCAGCCAACAGCCAGTGCAAGGCCAAGTATGTTTATGGCAGACGGCAACCGATTTTTTGCCAGGTTGCGTATTCCTAATTTGAGGTAATTTTTTATCATGACATAATTGTTATTACGTCATTAGTCGCTGGTTGCGCGGAAAAGGTTTCAGCAAACTGCCGAAAAATCTTCTCTTCCGGACATTTATTAATTTAGTTGCAATTGCTACTTTCCACTACCAGTATCCGCAAACCAAACCTATCGCCTACTCGCTTCTCAAACTCCTCACCGGGTTTGCCAGCGCCGCTTTTAAACTTTGATAGCTAACTGTTAACAATGTGATCAACATCGTTCCCGCGCCTGTCACTGCAAATATCCACCAGGCTATTGGCGTACGATATTGGTAATTTTGCAACCACTTATGCATAAATAAGAATGCTACTGGTGCGGCTACCAATAATGCGATGATGACGAACGTCACAAAATCTTTTGATAACAGACGCCAGATGGCAAATACCGTAGCGCCTAATACCTTGCGTACGCCAATTTCTTTTGTGCGTTGTTCGGCCATAAACGAGGCCATGCCAAATAAGCCGAGGCAACTGATAAATATTGCCAGACTGGCGAAGAAACTTGTGAGGGTACCAATACGGGTTTCGGTAGCGAATTTTTTGGCATATTCTTCGTCGGCAAAACGGTATTGAAATGGTATTGAGGGGATTATCTTTTTAAATACACCGGCAATTTCAGGCAACGCCGCGGCAACGCTGGTGCTGGGGTTAATCCTGATAAAAATATAGTTTTCATTGCCTCCAATACGGAAGATTGTTGGTTTTACTGAAGCGTAGGGCGAATCCATTACCATATCTTTTATTACGCCGATAATTTTGTAATCTTTATCTACATGGTTCCATTTGCTTTTCCAATGGATGGTTTCGCCAACTGGATTTTTAAGCCCCATGTAGCGCACTGCAGCTTCGTTTAACACAAAGCCCGATGAATCAGAAATAAAAGCACGCGAGAAATCCCTGCCATCAACAAACTGCCAGCCTATTGTTTTGCCGTATTCCGGCGATACCGTAAGGGTGCCGAAATTTTGTTCGATACCGGGGTTTTGGCCTTTCCAGTTAAAGCCGCCATTGCTTGATGAAACGCCGGTAACCGGGCTTTCTGATTCGGCAACTTCAGCTATTGCACCAGTGTTTTTAAGTTCGTTGCGCAATACACCATATTTACCCAAAAAATCCTGCGATGTGATAGGTACTATCACCAAACCATCGCGCGAGTAGCCCACCGGTCGGCTTTTGCCGAACATCAGTTGGTTATAAATAATTATAGTACAGATAATTAAAACGATGGATACCGTAAATTGCGCAACTACCAATGCCTTACGGGGCACCAATGCCATACGCCCTCCTTTAAAGGTTCCTTTTAAAACCTTTACCGGCTTAAACGACGAGAGGTATAAGGCTGGATAAACCCCTGCCAAAAAGCCCGTAAATAGTACAAAGCAAATGCTAACCAGCCAAAACCATGGATTGCCGAACGACAAAACAATTTGCTTTCCCGAAAGATTGTTTAACAAAGGTAAAGTGAATACAGTGAGCAACAAGCTTATCCCGAAAGCTATAAACACCACCAAAAACGATTCGCAAAAAAACTGCGTGATCAACTGTCCGCGTTCCGAACCGATAGCCTTGCGGATGCCTACCTCCTTTGCCCGCTTTTCGGAACGGGCGGTGCTTAAATTCATAAAATTAATGCAGGCCAATAGCAGTACAAAACAACCTATAATACCCACTATCCAAACAAATTGTATCGGGCTATCATCAACAACGCCATCCTTAAAGGTTGAACGGAGGTGCCAATCGCTCATGGGGTTAAGCAATATCTGCGGGTTTGCAGCCACCTCTTTTTTCATATCGTCAAGATGAGTTATCGCTTTTAATTCTGACTCTTTTATATCGGCGCCAACTCTATCAAAACTACTGCCCGGCGCAATTTCGGCATAAATTAAAAAGCGGTGGTCGTCCCAGGTGGCTGCATTTACCAGTGGATTGCCTGCTGCATAAAGTGCCCAGGGCATAAAAAACTGTATATCGTGAAATTGGGCATTTTGCGGCAAATCTTCATATACGCCGGTTACTTTTAAGGCCGTGGTTTGGCTCACGTCCCAATTGTCGCTTACCTGTATAACTTTATCAAGCGGGTCGGCATCGCCAAAAATTTCTTTTGCAACCGAGGCCGAAAGCAAAACCGAATGCTGGTCGTTAAGCGCAGTCCAGGTGCCTCTTACCATTTTTAAGGTAAGCATTTCCGGGGCATCTGCGCTGATATATTGACCGGCTTTAAGGGTCTTATTTTCGCCTGTGGAAAGGTAAAAATGCCGTGCTTCGGTAGCGGTAATTATATGCTTAAAATCAGATCTGTAATTTGTCGCCAGCTCGTTAGCAACCTTGTACGGCATGTGGTCTGTAACCCAATTGTTCGCTAAATGCCGTTCTCTTTGCATTATTTGAGCAATACGGCTATAGTTTTGGTGATATTTATTGAACGATAGCTCATCGTAAATCCACAAGCCTATCAGCATAGCAACAGCCATTCCCACGGCCAGCCCGCCAATGTTAATTAAAGCTGAAACCTTATTACCTATAAGGTTTCTCCAGGCAATTTTCAAATAATGATTGTTCATTGGTTAGTTCATTAGTTCATCGGTTCATTAGTTTCTCTCTACGTAGCTATCGTTTTTTAACACAGCGATACAGAGTATGCGCAAAGAAAACGGAGTTTAAAATGGCTTCTGTTTCTCAGCGTTCTCCGTGCCTTCTCCGTATCTCCGTGTTAAAAATCGAACATACTTCTCAACCCTGAGCTTTTTTTGCCGAAATAAATTCGTTATTTTAAACTGTTCTGTTAATCATTCTGAACGTAAACTCCTCACCGGGTTTGCCAGCGCCGCTTTTATACTTTGATAGCTAACGGTTAATAGTGTAATTACCAATGCACCTATAGCTGCTACAGCAAATATCCACCAGGTAATTCCTGTCCGGTATTCATAGCTTTGCAGCCAGCTGTGCATAAAATACCAGGACACTGGGGTAGCTATAAGTAAAGATATAATTACCAGTTGCACAAAATCTTTGGATAGCAATTGCCACAAATTAAATACCGTTGCTCCCAACACTTTGCGTACTCCAATTTCTTTTGTTCGTTGCTCGGCCATAAATGAGGCCATTCCAAATAAGCCCAGGCAACTGATAAATATCGCCAAACCCGCAAAGCAGCTGGCTAATTTGCCTATCCGTTCTTCGTTTTCAAATTTTTTGGCATAATCTTCATCAACAAATTGGATGGTATAAGACGCTGAAGGATCGTACTTCTTAAATAGAGCATTGATTTTAGCCACGGCATCGTGTGCGCCCATAGCAGGGTTAATTTTCAGGTTGATGTTTGAGATGTTGCTCCAATGCCTCGGCAGATAAAAAAAGGACGGCTTCGCGGCTTCATACGCCGACTGATTAACCATGTCTTTTACTACACCGATTATTTTGAAGCTATTTTCACTCCACATCATTGTCTTGCCCACAGGGTTTTTAAGGCCCATAAACTTTACGGCGGCTTCGTTAACGATAAAAGCGGCCGAATCGGATATATAAGCCGGATCAAAATCGCGTCCTTCTGCAATTTGCCATCCTGTGGTTTTACCAAAGTCGGATGTAACGGACATACTGTTAAACTGGTCCTGTACGGCGGGGTTTTTACCCGGCCACGTCAGTCCGCCGTTAGAAATGAAAACCTGCGTTATCATGCTTTCTGATTCGGCCACATTAGTTACAGCCCCACTGCTTAGCAAATCATTCTTTAAAGCAAGGTATTGCTTATTCAGTTCGTTGGTTTGCAGGTTTACATTCAATAAATTATCACGACTAAAACCCACAGGGCGGTTTTTGGCGAACTGTATCTGTTGGAAAACCACGATGGTACCAATAATCAGTACCACCGAAACTGCAAATTGTATCACTACCAATACCTTGCGGGGAATAGCAGCTAAACGGCCGACCCTGAAACTGCCTTTTAACACTTTTATGGGTTGGAAAGACGATAAATATAAAGCAGGGTAGCTGCCGGCAATAAGCCCGGTAAATAAGCTAAACGAAATTCCTAATGCCCAAAAAATAGGGCTGCTCCATAAAATAGCGATCTTTTTATCAGCCAGCTGGTTAAATTCCGGCAGGCAAAGCAAAACAAGTGCTAATGATACAAAAAACGCGATAAATGCAATTAACAGCGATTCGCTGTAAAATTGCGCAATAAGCTGACCGCGAACGGAACCGATTGCTTTGCGGATGCCCACTTCTTTCGCCCGTTTTTCGGAGCGGGCCGTGCTCAGGTTCATAAAATTGATACAAGCCAGCAGCAACACAAATATGCCAATTATGCCAAACAGCCAAACATATTGAATCCGGCCGCCCGCACTAACGCCATTTTTAAAGTCGCCATACAAGTACCATCTGTCCATAGGGTGAAGAAACAGGAGCGAACCGCGGCTGGCATCACCGTTGTGCGCGGCTTTAAGCGTATTTAGCTTAAAGTATTTAATTTGGGCCGAAACCTGTGCCATAGTGGTATTATCTGCAATTTGCACAAAGGTTTGGAACCAGCTGGCGCCCCAGGGGTTGTTAAACCGGGTGGCATAGTGTTCGCTGATGGCCAGCATTTCCCATGGCGCTATAAAGGTAAGCTCGCCAAAAGACGAGTTTTCGGGCAGGTTTTGGTAAACGCCGGTTACTTTTGCGTTTATTTTTTTATCGATAACAATTAGCTTATTTATCGGGTCTGCATTCCCAAAAATCGCCTTTGCTGTTGACTGTGAAAGTATAATCGATGCCGGATCATTTAAACTGGCCGAGCCCTCTGTCATTTTTATCGACAACATATCGGTAACACCAGGCTCCATATAGTTCCCTTTTTTAACCACCTTTTTGTCGCGATAAGTTAGGATATGGTCCCCTGTCCATGATGCCCGCACCACATGTTTAAAACTACTGCCATAATTACTGCGTAACCCGGTAGCCAGCGGCAGGGCGGAAGAATTCCACGTTTGTATTTCGTTATTATCAACATGGTTATCCATAACAACGGCAATTCTTTCCCGGTTTGCAAAGCCGGTATCGAAAGATAATTCATCCCATATCCACAAACCGATCAAGATAGCCACGGCCATGCCAACAGCAAGACCACCGATATTGATTAACGAAGAGGCCTTGTTTTTGATAAGGTTTCTCCAGGCAATTTTTAAGTAGTTTCGTATCATAATCAAATCAATTATTTTGCTTTGATACAGGACGTTAGTTATTTGCCTATGTTGCATTGGCTGAACTCGAATTTTTGGAATTAAGAGAATTTTTGGAATTACCGGGTGCCAAAAATTCTATTAATTCCCTAATTCCAAAAATTCGAGTTCTACTCGCTCCGTAAGCTTCTCACCGGGTTGGCCAGCGCCGCTTTTATACTTTGATAGCTAACTGTTAACAATGTAATAGTTAACGCGCCTGCAGCAGCCACAGCAAATATCCACCAGGTAATTTCGGTGCGATATTGGTAGTTTTGCAGCCAGTTGTGCATAAAATAGTACGATACCGGGCTTGCAATAAATAATGAAATGATAACCAGCACCACAAAATCCTTCGACAATAATTGCCAAAGGTTAAATACGGTTGCGCCTAATACTTTACGCACACCTATTTCTTTAATTCGCTGCTCGGCCATAAACGATGCCATGCCGAACAGACCCAGGCAACTGATAAATATAGCCAGGCCTGCAAAACAAGTGGCTAACTTACCAATACGCTCTTCACCGGTAAATTTCTTAGCGTACTCCTCATCCACAAATTGAATGGTATAAGAGGCTGATGGATCGTATTTTTTGAAAATGGTGTTAATTTTTGCAACTGCATAGTGCATGCTTACTAACGGGTTAATTTTTAGTGCAACATTTGATAACTGCTGCCGCCTTTGTAAATAAAAGAGTGTAGGGCTGATCACATCGTACACCGATTGACTAACCAAATCTTTCACAACACCAATAATCTTAAAATTGCCGTTGCCGTTCCAGTTCACTGTTTCGCCTATGGGGTGCTTTAGCCCCATAAATTTCACAGCAGCTTCGTTGATCACAAAGCCGGCAGAATCCGAAATAAAAGCCTGGTTAAAGTCGCGCCCTTCTTTAACTTTCCAGTCAACTGTTTTACCAAAATCGGCGGTAACGGCTATTGTACTAAATTGCTCCTGCACACCCGGGTTTTTACCCGGCCAGGTGAAACCACCGGCGCCAATATACATGTCGGTTATCTGACCCTGCGATTGGGCCACATTGATTACTGCACCACTGGCCAATAAATCGTTTTTTAGTGCCAGGTATTGTTTATTTAAATCATCTGTTTGCAGGCTAACATTCAACAAATTATTGCGGCTGTAACCAACCGGGCGGTTTTTGGCAAATTGTATTTGTTGAAAAACCACGATGGTGCCGATAATCAACACTACTGAAACGGCAAATTGTATCACCACCAAAACCTTACGTGGTAAAGCCGCCAAACTACCAACCTTGAAAGTACCTTTTAATACTTTTATAGGCTGAAACGAAGACAAATACAATGCGGGGTAACTGCCGGCAATAAGCCCGGTAAATAAACTAAATGAAATTCCTAATATCCAAAACACGGGGTTATTCCATAAAATGGCAATCTTTTTATCGGCCAGTTGGTTAAACTCGGGCAGGCAAAACACTACTAACACCAGCGATGCAAAAAAGGCAATAAGCGCGATCAATAATGATTCACTATAAAACTGCGCCACCAACTGTGCACGAACAGAACCGATTGCCTTGCGGATGCCAACCTCCTTCGCCCGTTTCTCGGAGCGGGCGGTACTTAGGTTCATGAAATTGATACAAGCCAGCAGCAATACAAACACCCCGATAATACCAAACAGCCAAACATATTGAATGCGGCCGCCTGCATTAACCCCATTTTTGAAATTGCCATGTAAATACCATCTGCTCATGGGATGCAAAAACAGGTTTGAGCCAAACCGTGCATCCCCGCTGTGAAGACCTTTAAGTGTGTTCAGTTTAAAATATTTAATTTTTGCCGATGCCTGCGCCATAGTGGTATTATCAGCAAGCTGTACAAAGGTTTGGAACCAACTGTAGCCCCAGGGATTGTTAAACCGGGTAGCAAAATGTTCGCTATTGGCCAGCATGTCCCATGGTGCTATAAAAGTTAAATCGCCAAAGGAAGAGTTTTCGGGCAGGTTTTGGTAAACGCCTGTAACTTTGGCGTTCAGCTTTTTATCAATCACAATCACTTTATCCAGCGGGTCGGCATCGCCAAAAATGGCCTTTGCGGTTAACTCGGAGAGTATAACCGATGCCGGATCATTTAAGCTGGCAGAACCTTTCACCATTTTTACCGACAACATATCGGTAACGCCGGGTTCCATAAAGTTGCCCCGTTTTACCACCTTTTTATCGCCATAGGTTATAATATGGTCGTCCGTATACACGGCTCTCACTACATGTTTAAAGCTGCTGCCATAGTTGCTGCGCAGCCCATCGGCTAATGGAAAAGCTGAAGTACTCCAGGTTTGAATTTCGTTATTAATCAACTGGTTATCCATTACCAGGGCAATACTATCGCGGTTTTCGAAGCCTTTATCATAAGATAATTCGTCCCAAACCCATAAGCCGATCAGGATAGCCACGGCCATGCCGACAGCAAGCCCACCGATGTTAATAAAGGAGGAAGCCTTGTTTTTGATGAGGTTTCTCCAGGCGATTGTTAAATAGTTGCGTATCATCTTGTTAGTTCATTAGTTCACTGGTTTATTAGTTCATTGGGATGCTTCGTCATTTGCTGAACTCGAATTTTGTGGATTAAAGAATTAATGGAATTTTTGGCGCTTTGTGATTCCAAAAATTCTATTAATTCCACAAAATTCGGGTTCTACTCCGTCTTCAAACTCTCCACCGGGTTCATCAGCGCTGCTTTTATTGCCTGGTAACTTATGGTCCCCATCGCAATAGCAACCGCAATAATCCCGGCTATGCCAAATACCCATAGGCTGATGTCAATCCTGAAAGCAAAACTTTGCAGCCAGTTGTGCATAATCCACCAGGAAGCCGGGGCGGCAATTACAAAAGATATCACCACCAGTAGTAAAAAGTCTTTTGATAAAATAAATACAACACTTTTTACCGATGCACCCAATACCTTGCGGATGCCGACTTCTTTGGTACGCTGTAAAATATTGTATGCTGATAAACCTACCAAACCGAAACAGGCAATTAATATGGCTAAGAATGCAAACAACGTAAACATCTCACCAAAACGCTGGTCGCTTTGGTACTGGCTGTTAAAATTATCATCGAGGAAGAAATAATTAAAGGGGTCGTTGGGGAAATACTTATCCCATGACACCTTTATGGCCGCCAGGGTTTTTTGCAGGTCGGCAGATTGTAATTTAACGGAATACGACTGGCGGGCGTTAGGCACCAGCCGTATCAATTGCGGATCTATTGGCTTTTGCAGCCCCATGTGATGGAAACTTTGCACAACGCCAATAACGGTCAGCGTATCGCCCGATGCTACTTTTTTTCCTACGGCATCCTGTGGGTTTTTAAAGCCCAGCAGGGATATTGCCTGTTCATTTAATATGGCGGCTTTTTTGTCGGTTGTAAAATCTGTCGAAAAATTACGCCCCGCTAAAAGCTTCATTTCAAACTGCGGGATAAAATCATGGTCGATGCCCATAATGTATAAGGTGAGAGCGCCGACATCTTTATGGTCGAGGCTTTTCCAGCTGTTTGTCCAGTAAATTTCTTTCCCCATAACACTGGTGGATGACGTCATCCCTTTAATGCCCGGATTCTTGAGCAATTCGGTTTTAAAAGGCTGCAAAACATTTTGATACAACGAATCTTTAACAGATTGTGCGCCATCAAGAACAAGTGTTTGACTGATATTTACCCCAAGTTTTTGGCTGCGCATAAAGTTAACCTGCTGATATACGATAATGGTGCCGGCAATGAGGATAACCGAAATACCAAACTGTAAAATAATAAGGCCTTTGCGAAGTACCAAGCCGCCCGATGTGTTTTTAAACGCGCCTTTTAGCACTGCTGCCGGCTGGTAGCCCGATAGCACAAATGCCGGGTACAGCCCCGATAACAAGGTGCCACCAATAAATATAGAAGAGAATATAACCCAATATTTTGCGGACATAGAGAAGCCGGTTGCAACATCTTTACCCATTAAATTGTTAAACCAGGGTATTAAGCTGGACACAGCAATTGCTGCTATAATAACAGCGGTAATATTCAACAAAATATTTTCGAGCATAAACTGTTTTACCAGGCTGGCTTTGCCAGCGCCCAAAACTTTGCGTACACCTACTTCCTTTGCGCGTTCAACAGAGCGGGCGGTGCTTAGGTTAATATAATTGATCCAGGCAATGGCCATGATGATAAACCCGATTAAAAACATAAAGTTTACAGCGCCGCCGTTGCCATTAACTTCGGCCTCCTGGTTGTAATTGCTGTACAGGAATATATCATTCAACGGGATAATGTCCAACACATTTTTAACGTTGTTTGCTTTGTTCCAGGATTTGCTATTGATGTACTTGTCGGTAAATGCAGGCAGTTTTGCCCTGAATTGTTGCAGGGTGGTACCGGGCTTTAATTGCAAATAGGTGTAAAAATCATACCAGCCAAAGGCAGTATTAGCAGGGTCTGATTTTTCACCGCCCTTTAAAATATCGTTTACTAATGTGGCATACGAAACTAAGTAGTCGATAATCAAGTGCGAGTTTTTAGGATAATCCTTAAATACGCCGGTAATTGCGTACGTTTTCATCCCGCTATCATCGCGAGATACCAGCGTTTTACCCACAACGTCTTCGGTGCCAAAATACTTTTTAGCCATGCTTTGTGATAGCATAATCTGATCGGGATTTTTTAGCGCGGTAACGGCACTCCCTTTAATTAACTGGATACCCAGCATATCAATCGCTGAAGTATCGGCAAAATAACCCTTAGTTTCATTAAACTTTACATTAGTAGCGGCGTTGCTTAACAGCAACTCATCATCTTTAAGACGGCAAAATTGTTCCACTTCCGGATAATCCTTCTTTATGTTTGGCCCAATAGCCGGATATGAAGTGGCCGATTGCCACAGCAGCTTACCCTGTTTATACTGATCTAACCGGATACGCACAATCTGTGGCGATTTTTTCTGAAACGTATCGTAACTCCGCTCGTACGATACATACTGAAAAATAAGCAGGCAGCAGCTAATGCCGATGCTAAGCCCAAGGATATTGAGGATAGTATATCCTTTCCTTTTTACAAGGTTCCGAAAGCTGATGGTGAAATAATTTTTTATCATGGTTTATTTACTTCGTGTCATTGGGTCATTGGTTGCTGCTCCCACGCCTCACCCTAAATCCCTCTCCAAGGGAGAGGGACTTTAATAGCCCCCCTCTCCTTTGGAGAGGGGTTGGGGGTGAGGCGTTACTTACTCACTCCTCAAACTTCTCACCGGATTAACAAACGCTGCCTTTATAGCCTGGTAGCTGATAGTTAATATGGTGATGAGTATGATAGCGGCCCCGGCCATAATAAATATCCCGGTGCCGATATTAATTCTGTATGCAAAACTTTGTAGCCACTGGCTTGTGGCCCACCAGGCAATGGGGAAGGCTATCAATACAGCTATCAGCACCAGCTTTAAAAAATCTACCGACAACAATGTAATTACATTTTTTACCGATGCGCCAATTACCTTGCGGATACCTATTTCTTTTTGCCTGCGTTGCGCGGTAAATGCTGCCAGCCCGAAAAGGCCGAGGCAGGATATGATGATAGCTATGGCCGCAAAGTATTCGGATAAGGTGGCTACCCTTTGTTCGGCCGCGTAAAGCGCCTGGTAATCTTCATCCAAAAACCGGTATTCGAATGGTAGGCCGGGATTATATTGCTGGTATAGCGTACCGAGTTTGGCTAAAGTTTCTTTTTCGGTACCGGCCTTTATCTTCACCATTATTTTTGAAGCGCGGTTACTGAAGGTGAAATCGAAAAAACAGGGTTTTAAAGTTTCGTAAAGAGATTCGAAGTGGAAGTTTTGGGTTACCCCGATAATTTGCCGGTCGCCGCCCCACAGGCGGATGGTTTTCCCGATGGGATTTTTTAAACCCATGGCATCAACAGCTGCTTCATTTAAAATGATCTTTGACCGTTCGTTACTATCCAGCATCGAAAAAGTGCGGCCTTCCTTCATTTTTATACCAAGGGTTTCAATAAAACCATAACCCGCGGCTATATCGGTAAAATTAATGGTGGTACCCGGTGTCTCGCCGGGCCAGGTTAAGTCGGTAGTGCCGCCGTGGCGATTGGTAATGTTATGCCTGAAATTGGCCACGCTTACCACACCGGGAACAGCTTTTACCTCGTTCATCATGCTTTGCAAGCCCCGCTCATATTTACCGCCAGGTTTGTAATCATCTTTATTATCAGATACCAATCCGCCTTTTTCAAAATAGACGATGTTATAACGGTTATAACCCAAGTTTTTGGTTTGGATCAGTTGCATTTGTTTGTAAACCACCAACACCGATACAATAAAAACAGCGGAAAGCGTAAATTGAAAAACTACCAAACTTTTCCGCACCCACGCACCGCCAGCCGAGCCGTTAACGCGGCCTTTTAATATGCTAACTGGTTTAAAACCGGTAATATACAGGGCGGGGTAAAGACCAGATATGATGCCGGTGATCAGCGTAATGGCCAATGCGGGCACAACCAGCACAGCATCCAGATGCAGCATCATATTTTTACCGGTAAGCCGGTTAAACTGAGGCAGTAAAGCGTTAACTAATAAAACGGCAATGCCTAATGCCAAAAAAGCCATCAGCAGCGATTCGGCCAAATATTGGGCAATAAGCGTTGCTTTGCCTGCTCCTATTACTTTTTTAATACCTGCTTCCTTTAGCCTGGTAGATGCTTTGGCCGTACTCAGGTTCATGAAGTTAATACAGGCCATCACCAATATAAACAGCGCGATGATGGAAAAAAGCTTTACATATTCAATGCGACCACCGCTTACTACGCCGTTTTTGTATTGGTTGTATAGGTATTTATCACCATATTTTTGGACAAACAAAGTGGTTTTGGACTCTTTATTCTTGCCTTGTATAAAGCCCTCTATTTTGTGATTGAAGGCGTCGATGTTAGTGCCTTGCTTTACAATTAAAAAGGTATTAGGATCGTTATTGCCCCAATTGGTGAGTTTGGGATTTTTTTGCAGAAACAGGTCGTAACTAAAAATCGCATCAAACTGGTCTAAAGAATTAGCGGGTGGTTTTTGAAAAACACCGGTTACTGTATATAAGCCATTAAAGCCCGCCTGGTTCAGCTCAACGGATTTACCGATAATGTTTTCAGTTGAATTAAACAACTTTGCGGCCATTTCTTCGGATAGCATTACCGCATCAGTACGTGCCAGCGCTTGGTTTTTATCACCCTGAATAA